>JAZREW010000061.1:0-17558 GCA_045661005.1 Acutalibacteraceae bacterium
TTAGCTGCTTTTGCAGTTTGCAGCGAGCAGGGTGTTAGTAATGATGGTATAAAGGAAGCTATAGAAAAGTTTACAGGTGCGGTAAGACGTTTTGAGTTTTTAGGCGAGTATAACGGCTTTACTTTGGCAGATGATTATGCACATCACCCCACCGAGATCAAGGCTACGGTTAATGCGGCAAAGCAGCTTAATTATAATAACGTAATTGCAGTTTTTCAGCCCTTTACTTTCTCACGTACGGCACTTTTAAAGGATGATTTTATTGAAGCTCTTTCGGCTGCTGATAAGGTGATTTTAACACCTATAATGGGCTCGCGTGAGGTTAATACTTATGGAATTTATTCTGAGGATATAGCAAACAAACTTTCAGACGCAGTTGTGGTAGATGGCTTCCAAAATATAGCAGAAAAAATTATAGAAATTGCGCAAAAGGGCGATATTGTTATTACTATGGGCGGCGGCGATATTTATAAAGCAGCTCATATAGTGCAGGAGAAGTTGGGTTAATGGCAATTAAATTATATGATAATGATTCACATTTAAAAGAATTTACCGCTACTGTAGTTTCTTGCACAAAGGTTAATGAAAATTATGCGGTTGTGCTTGATAAAACTGCCTTTTTCCCGGAAGCGGGCGGACAAGAAAGCGATGTCGGTATTTTAGATGATGCAGTTGTTTTGAGGGTAGACGAGCTGGATGGTGAAATTATTCACACAACAGACAAGCCTTTAGAAATTAACAGCACCGTTACAGGCAAAATCGATTGGCAACGTCGTTTTGATTTTATGCAACAGCATTCGGCTGAGCATATATTGTCCGGCTTAGCACACAAGCTATTCGGTTGTGAAAATGTTGGTTTTCATTTAAGCGAAGAAATTGTTACCTTTGATTTTGATAAGTTTTTAAACAGCGAGCAATTAGCTCAGCTAGAATTATTGGCAAATAAAGCGGTTTTTGAAAATCAGGCGTTTTCTACGTATTATCCTGATGATGAAACACTACAAAAGCTTAATTATCGCAGTAAAAAAGAAATTGAGGGCGCAGTTCGTATTGTTGAGATAGAAGATACCGATATGTGCGCTTGTTGTGCGCCACACGTTAACTTTGCGGGCGAAATAGGTATAATTAAGCTGTTGGGTACTGAAAAGCTACGTGGCGGTATACGCATAGAATTAAAGGCAGGTGGCAGAGCACTTGCTGATTATAACAGTAAATATTTGAATGTTCAAAAGATTTCTAGTATGCTTTGTGTAAAACAAAACGAAACTGCTGTTGCGGTAGAAAAACTAACAGAGCAGATTACAGATTTAAAATTCAAACTAAACGGTTATAAAAAACACGCTTTAGACCAAAAAATTGAGAATTTCGCACCATTATGCGATGTTACTGCATGCTTTGAAGATGAGCTTGAAATTAAAGAGTTGCAAATGTTTGCAGACGCATTATTTAAGAAGTTTGGCGGTATAAGGGCGGCTTTTAGCAAAAAAAGCGAAAACGAATTTGTCTTTGCAATTTGTGGCGATGCGGACAAGCTAGATGCATTTTTTACTGAATTCAAGCTTAACTTCACGGTAAAAGGCGGCGGCAGAAACGGAATGGTGCAGGGCACCGTAGTTTCTGAAGAAAAAGAAATAATTGAATTTTTCAATTAATAATAAAATTTTGATTTCAAATTACAACATTATGTTTAGCGGGTGGATGTTATGCTTAAACAAAAGATTAAAAACAATGAAAAAATTATTGGTATGCACATTAATCTGAATGATGTTGCAGTTGGAAAAATTGCAGGTAAATCGGGTTACGATTTTATCTTGATAGATATGGAACATAGCTATCTTTCTTTTGAGGGTTTATTAAATCATATTATCGCTGTACAGGCGGGTGGCGGTAAAGCAATAGTACGTGTACCGCAGGATGACCTTACTGCTACTAAAAAAATACTTGAAATGGGTCCTGACGGTGTTATATTCCCAATGATTAAAACCGCAGAGGAAGCAAACAGATTGATATCTTACACGTTGTATCCGCCACACGGTGTTCGTGGTTTTGGTCCTATGAATGCGGTGGATTTTGGCATTGCTGATGTAGGCGAATATGTTACTACTCATTGTGATACTATGTGCCGTTTTATTCAAATTGAGCATATTGACGCTGTACGTAATCTTGATGAAATTATTAAGAATGACTATATTGATGGTTACATAATTGGCGCTAATGATTTGTCGGGATCTATGGGACGTTTGTGTGATGTCTTTAGTGAAGAGGTGACAAATGTTATTAAAGAAGTAATTTCAAAGCTTAAAGTCGCCGGAAAATACGTTGGTATTTCAACCGGTGATTATTCAGAAGCTACTTTAAAGCATTGGCATGATATGGGATTTGATATGATTTCTGCAGGTGCTGATTTTGATTTTTTAAGAGAGGGTTTCAAACATAATTGTGAAACTCTTAAAAAAATCCATTCAGATACAAAGGATTGATTTTATGAAGTATTTTCTTGGAATAGAGCTTGGTTCCACTAGAATTAAATCGGTATCAATCGATGAAAAGTATGAGCCGGTTTCTTCGGGCGGATATACATGGAAATCAAGCTATACTAATGGTATATGGACCTATGATTTGAAAGAGGCTTGGAATGGTATAAAATCGGCTTTGCGAGAGATGAATGGTTGTAATAGTATAAGCGCAGTTGGCATTTCGGGTATGATGCACGGTTACTTAGCTTTTGATAAAAATTGGAATTTGCTTACACCATTTCGTACTTGGCAAAATACAATTACTGCAAAAGCAGCATTTGAATTGACAGAGCTTTTTGGTTTTAATGTTCCGCAAAGATGGAGTATAGCTCACCTATACCAAGCAGTATTAAACCAAGAAAATCACATAAATGAAATAGCACACATAACAACACTTGCGGGGTATATCCATTACAAGCTTACCGGTGTTAATGCAGTCGGCATTGGCGAAGCTTCGGGCATTTTCCCAATAGATAGTGAAAATCTTTGTTATGATAAAATAATGGTTCAAAAATTTAATAACCTTATTTTAAAATATAATTTGCCTTGGAAGTTAGAGGAAGTTTTGCCATCTGTTTTGGTTGCGGGTGAAAAGGCAGGCACACTTACCGAAAAAGGCGCAGAAATGATAGATAACTTACTGCCTGTTGGTGTTCCTTTTGCCCCACCAGAGGGTGATGCTGGCACAGGTATGGTAGCTACTAATGCGGTAGCTTCTAAAACAGGCAATGTTTCGGCGGGCACTTCTATATTTTCAATGGTTGTGCTTGAAAAGAAGCTTAAAAATGTATATGAAGAGATAGATATGGTAACTACCCCAACAGGAAAACCGGTTGCAATGGTGCATTGTAATAACTGCACGAATGACAGTAACGCTTGGATTTCTGTTTTAAGGGAAACCGCAGCGCTATTTGGTGCTAATCCTGATACTAACGAGCTTTATACTAAGCTATATAATAAATCGCTAGAGGGTGATAATGATTGCGGTGGCGTGCTTGTTTGCAATTACATGGCAGGTGAGGGTATTACCCGTTTAGATGAGGGCAGACCGCTAGTGATGAGAAGTGCCGGGTCTAATTTTACGCTTGCAAACTTTTTGAAAGCAACGCTTTATTCTACTATGGCAACACTTAAAATAGGTATGGAAATTTTAGAAAAAGAAAATGTAGCAATTGATTCTCTTACAGCGCATGGCGGTCTTTTTAAAACTGCAGGTGTTGGTCAAAAATATTTGGCGGCCGCATGTAATGCGCCTGTAACCGTAACAGAAACTGCGGGCGAGGGCGGCGCTTATGGAATGGCTTTGCTGGCGGCATTTACTAATAATAAAAATGATGATGAAACTCTTGAAGATTACCTTAAAAACAAAGTTTTTATTGATGTTTCCGGCACAACGCTACAACCTTTAGAGTCTGATGTTGTAGGATTTAACAGTTATATTGAAGAATATAAAAAACTGCTTAATGTAGAAAAATCGGCGGTTGAATTTTGTAGATGAGAGGGTATTTATGCTTGAAAATTTAAAAGAAAAGGTTTTAAAAGCAAATCTTGCACTTGTGAAATATAATCTTGTTACATTCACTTGGGGTAATGTTTCGGCAATTGACCGTGAAAAAGGCCTTGTGGTAATTAAACCAAGCGGTGTGGAATATGATAATATGACGGCGGAAGATATGGTTGTAGTTGACCTTGACGGTAATGTTATAGAGGGTAAGTGGAAGCCTTCTTCTGATACGCCTACACATCTTGTATTATATAAAAACTTTTTAAACATAGGCGGTATAGTTCATACACATTCACGTATGGCAACCTCTTTTGCTCAAGCTGGTAAGGGAATAAAGGCTTTTGGTACAACTCACGGCGATTATTTTTATGGTGAAATACCGTGCACTAGAAAAATGACACCTGAGGAAATAGCAAGTGAATACGAAAAAGAAACAGGAAATGTAATAGTTGAAACCTTTAAGGGAAAATCAGCAGATGATATTCCTGCTGTTTTAGTGCATTCACACGGCCCTTTTGCGTGGGGTTACGATGCAGATAATGCAGTTCATAATGCGGTTGTGCTTGAGGAAATTGGCTTTATGGCTTTTAACACACAGGTTATTAATCCTAATACAACCCCAATGCAACAAGAATTGTTAGATAAACACTATCTTCGTAAGCATGGTAAAGACGCATATTATGGTCAGAAATAGTGTTTTGTAACGCTGTATTTAAATGGAGAGTATTATGATTAAGTATTTTCAAAAACTGTTTAAAGGAACAAAGGCTGAATTTTTAAATCTTTTAAACCAGGATTTAGAACAAGAAAATAGACGTTTTGTAGTTACCGCTAATCCTGAAGCGTTTATGTTAGGTGATAAAAATTCGGATTATGATAAGCTTTTATCAGATGAGGCTACAACTATTGTTGCAGACGGTATAGGTATTGTTAAGGGTGCTGAAATAGTTGGCGTAAAGGTAGCAGAAAGAATACCGGGTGTTGAGATAGCAGAGCAACTTTTTTATTTTGGTAACGAAATGGGAAAAAGTATATTTTTGTTTGGTGCCAAACCAGAAGTTATTGAAGCACTTACTTCTACACTTGCCAAAAAGTATCCAAATTTAAGTGTAGTGGGTGCGGTTGACGGATATGTAGAAAACAAAGAAAAGGTTTTTGAAGAAATTGTTGCTTTATCGCCCGATATTGTTTTGGTAGCACTTGGTATGCCTGAACAAGAAAAAATGATTTATAAATATTTGTCACAGTTTAAAAAAGGCATTTTTGTAGGTGTTGGCGGTAGCTTTGATGTGCTTAGTGGAACTAAAGAAAGAGCGCCAAGATTTTTCATTAATCATAATATTGAGTGGTTATATAGAATTTTAAAAGAACCAAAACGTCTTAAAAGATTTTTCAATAATAATGTTAAATTTATTTTTAAATTGAAGAAACTAAAATGATAAAAAAGAACTATAGCATTTTAAAAGTGCTATAGTTCTTAGTTTTAGAATATTATTATATTTCAATTCATACAATTAACTAGTATATTAGGAGTTGATTGTATGAAGGAGACATTAGAAACACGTGCGGTAATTTTGGGCGAATACATATTAGATACAGGAGCCACGGTACGTGCTGCTGCAAAAGTATTTAAAATTAGCAAATCTACTGTACATAAAGATGTTACGGAAAGGCTTTCGCATGATAATCCCCAGTTATACCGTCTGGTAAAAGAAGTGCTTGAAAAGAATAAGCAAGAGCGCCATATACGTGGCGGTATGGCCACCAGAAGAAAATACAGAGGAATATAGTGTTAAAAATTCAAACCGTTGCAGTTGTGCTGTAGCGGTTTTAAATTTTTATAGTTTAAGAAAAATCCGAATTATTGACAGCGTTTTCATAATGTGATATATTGAATTTAATATAATTTTGCGAGGTTTAAATGTAAGTATGTATAATTTCTTTGTTGATAGCTCTAAACGTTTGGGAAACCATTATTTTATAACTGATAATGATTTTAACCATATAAAAAATGTTTTGCGAATGGAAATTGGCGATAGTTTATTGGTGAGCGAAAACGGTAAGAGTAATTTATGTGAAATAGTAGCATTTGAAGATGACAAGGTTACGGTTTTAATCACCGAAGAAGATTATAATAATACTGAGCTGCCTGTGAAGATTTATCTGTTTCAAGGATTACCTAAGGCAGATAAAATGGAGCTGATTATTCAAAAAACAGTAGAGCTTGGCGTTGCGGGTATTATACCTGTTGAAATGAGCCGATGCGTTGTTAAGCTGGATGAAAAAAAGAAAAATTCTAAGCAGTCTCGTTGGCAAGCTATTGCAGAAAGTGCCGCTAAGCAAAGCAAAAGAAACAGTGTGCCGGAAGTATTAGAGGTTATGTCCTATGCTAATGCACTAAAAAAAGCGGCAGAGCTTGATTTATTGCTTGTGCCTTATGAAAATAAAGACGGAATGAAACCTACTAAACGAGCTTTGGAAAAAGTGAATAACTGTAAATCTGTTGGCATTTTAATAGGACCGGAGGGTGGTTTTGAAGAATCCGAAATTATAAAGGCTTGCGATGCGGGCGGTGAGGTGATTTCTTTAGGTGAAAGAATTTTACGTACCGAAACTGCCGCCATAACTGCTGTTGGTATGTGTATGCTTAACATTGAAATGAATTTAAACGGAGAAGATTGATGAAACTGTTGCCTCTAGAATTTGTAGAAAGAATGAAAGCGCTTTTAGGTGATGATTTTAAAGAATATGAAAAAGCAATGGAATTGCCCCCTGTAAAAGCTTTTAGAATTAATACTGATAAAATTTCTGTTAAAGACTTTGAATTGATAAATGTTTTTTCTAATGAAAAAATTCCGTATGTAGCAAACGGTTATTATTTAGATTATGAAAAGATTGGAAATCATCCTTTTCATCATGCCGGTATGATTTATGTTCAAGAGCCTGCGGCAATGGCGCCTGCGGAATGTTTGGATATTAATCCCGATTGGCATATACTTGATATGTGTGCGGCGCCCGGTGGCAAAAGCACGCAACTTAAAAATAAGCTTGGTGCTAATGGTGTTTTGGTTTCAAACGAAATTATAGCTTCACGCTGTAAAATTCTTACAGGTAATATCGAACGTTTGGGACTTTCTAATACGGTAACTACATGTATGGATACTGGTAAACTGGCTAATACTTTTCCACATGCATTTGATATGATTATGGTTGACGCACCTTGTTCCGGCGAGGGTATGTTTAGAAAGGATGAAAATGCCATTGCTGAATGGAGCGTAGAAAATGTTGGAATGTGCGCTACAAGGCAGGCTGAAATTTTAGAAAATGCAGTAAAACTACTTAGAGACGGCGGATATATCGTGTATGCTACATGTACTTTTTCTTTGGAAGAAAATGAGATGATGATAGATTCTTTCTTGCAGAAGCACCCTGAATTTGAAATATTACCTGTTAAACAATCGGTAAAAGACAGTACAGAGGATGGCGTTCACTTTGAAAACTGCAAATGCGAAAATATTCATTACGCAAGAAGATTTTACCCGCATGTTGCAAAGGGTGAAGGTCAGTTTATGGCTCTTTTGCATAATAAAAATCAAGAATCAAACCGAGATAATTTTTCACCTAAAAATACAACAAAAATTGAAAAATTAATTTTCGATTTTTTAGATGATGTTCTTGTAGAATACGAAAAAGAAAATGTAATTATGTATAACGGTAATCCTGTATATTTTACCCCTGATTTTGATGTGAAAAAGGGAGATGCATTTTCTTGCGGTATAACAATAGGTGAAATCAGGAAAAACTATATTCAACCGCATCACCAGTTTTTTATGGGCATGGGTAAATATTTTAAAAGAAAAATTGAGCTTTCAAGCGAAAGTGAAGATTTGAAAAAATATATTCACGGTGAAGAAATATCGGCTGATTGCGAAAATGGTTGGGCTGTGGTTTGTGTTAACGGATGTGCTGTTGGTGGCGCTAAAGTGGTTTCTGGTAGACTTAAAAACCATTACCCAAAAGGTTTAAGAAAGTAAACGATTATTTCACATAAATCTAAATAGTAAATTAAACTTGACATTCATTTCATTAATTAGTATAATTAAATTACACTTATTGACATTTAATTGCAAAATTCGACAGGCTAATTTAAAAAATTACGTATAAATGCAAAAAACTCCCAAGCTACAAGCTTGAGAGTTTTGGAGCTGAAGATGGGACTCGAACCCACGATCTGCTGATTACGAATCAGCTGCTCTACCAACTGAGCCACTCCAGCATAATTATACTGAAAACACTATCCGTTTAAGTGTGGTTGTATTCTTGTTTTACCTACAGTATTACTCATTATAACAACATTAATTGGTTTAGTCAAGAATAACTTGAATTAGCAGCATTAATGGAGGTTTAGATTTATGAAGGAAACGGTTAACCAAAGAATTGCACGTTTAAGAAAGCTTAGAGGTTTAACTCAGGCCGAAATGGCAGAAAAACTTGGTATGAAGTCAAGCACTTATTCTCAGATGGAACGTACAGGCAATATTACAACGCAACGTCTTATAGATATAGCTAATATATTAAAGGTTAGGGTTAGTGACCTTTTGTATGATGATCCCGAAGCGTTTTCTGCTCCCATTGTTTTAAACAGTGCACCTGTAGTTGAACAAATGGGTTTTGCTACAGAACGTGTTGAACCTAAAATTGATTTAATACTAACCCAAAAGGAAGAAATGCTTGTAAAGATTTATCGCCAGTTTGACAAGGAACAAAAAGCTGAAATCGATAAAGTTATTAATGATATGTATAAAATTTTTAAAGAAGAGAAAAGAAAGAAAGCCGGAAAAAAATAATTTCACTTTTAAACACACCGTAATGTTTTATTATGGTGTGTTATTTATTTTTTCTATTGATTTAACTTAGTAAAATGTGTTATAATTCTAGTGTTTAATGTTTGAATATTTTTGATATTTTATTAAAGAGGTAATTAGATGGCTGAAAGAACAATAGCTGCTATTGCAACTCCTATGGGCAATGGTGCACTAGGTGTAATACGTATTTCGGGAGAAAGCGCTATAGAAGTAGCCGACCGTATATTTTTTGCTTTTTCGGGTGAGAAATTAAGCAACCTTAAAGGATATTCAGCGGCTTACGGCGAAATTAAAGATAATGATACTAGACTTGATGACGCTGTAGCTTTAGTGTTTAAAGCACCACATAGTTATACAGGGGAAGATACGGTGGAAATTTCTGTTCATGGCGGAAGCCTTATGCTGCGTTCTGTTTTGCGATTGATTTTAAAGAATGGCGCAGTATTAGCGGGTGCGGGCGAATTTACAAAACGTGCTTTTTTGAATGGAAAAACAGATTTAACACGTGCAGAAAGTATTATGGGATTAATTTCTGCTAAAAGTGATGCCGAGCTTAGACTTTCACGTACTGCTCACAGCGGCAAGGTTAGCAAAAAAATTGATAAAATTTGTACTGATTTAACTGCACTAGACGCATCTATTGCGGCTTTTTCGGATTATCCAGATGAGGACATTGAAGGTTTGAGTACAGAAAATTTTTTGAATAAGCTAACTTTTGCAAAGAAAGAACTTAAAAAAATGCTTTCTGATTATGATGCAGGAAAGCTATTGCGAGAGGGCATAGTAACTGCTATTGTTGGTAGACCGAATGTTGGTAAATCAACACTTATGAATATGTTAAGCGGTGAGGAACGTTCTATAGTAACTGACATTGCCGGCACAACACGTGACATAATTGAAGAAACGGTAGCTGTAGGCGACTTAACCTTGCGTTTAGCTGATACTGCTGGTATTCACGATACGGATGATAAGGTTGAAAGCATTGGTGTTAAGCTAGCGAAGGATAGAATTGAATCTTCTCAGCTAATTTTAGCAGTTTTTGATTGTACTTCACCTTTGACACAAGAAGATTTACAGTTGCTTGATGGTGTAAAAGATAAGAATACAATTATAATTATAAATAAAACAGACCTTGAAAATAAAATTGATATGTCTGCGCTTGTCGGTTTTAGCGTTGTTGAAATTTCAGCAAAAAACGGTGTTGGATATGAAAGCTTGTGCGAGAAAATTGCCGAAATTTCGGGTACTGCAGATTTAAGCGAGGATAGTGCGGTTCTTTTAAGCGAACGTCAACGTTTTTGCGCTGAGCGTGCTTTTGATGCTGTTTGCGAAGCTATTTTTGCAATTGAAAGCGGATGTACTATAGATGCGGTTGGTGTTTGTGTGGACGATGCGGTAGCAGCTTTGCTTGAGCTTACGGGCAAAAGGGTTACTAATGAGGTTACCGATGAAATTTTCCGCCGTTTCTGTGTTGGTAAATAGTATGAAAAATCCTATAAAATTTTTATCGAAAACAGAAAGCATTATTTTAAGCACATCTATTGTTGTAATATGTCTTTCTTACATATTATCTGGTGCGGGTGATGCATTAACAGTTATTTCTTCGGTTATTGGTGTTATAGCGGTAATGTTCGTTGCCAAGGGATACGTATTTGGTCAAATGCTATGCATAGTTTTTGCTATAATTTACGGTATAATATCTTTTAATTACCGTTACTATGGTGAAATGATTACTTATCTTTGTATGTCAATGCCTGTGGCTTTTGCCGCTTTGATTTCGTGGATTAGACATCCATTTAAGAATAGCTTAGAGGTTGAGGTGGCTAATTTAACTTCTCGCAAAATTACTGTTTTAAGTGTTTTAACTGTAGTTGTTACTGTGGCTTTTTATTTTATACTTAAAGCTTTGGGTACTGCTAACCTTGTAGTTAGCACTTTTTCGGTTGCAACTAGTTTTTCGGCTTCTTGTCTTTCAATTTTGCGTAGCCCGTATTATGCGGTGGTTTATGGCTTAAATGATATTATTTTAATTATTTTATGGATTATGGCATCTGTTGAACAGATTTCATATTTGCCTATGGTATTTTGTTTTGTTATGTTTTTGGTTAACGATATTTACGGATTTTACAATTGGTGCAAAATGCGTGAAAAGCAAAACAAAATAACAGAAACAGTATGATTTTTTAACACTTTTTCATTCTTTTCGTAAAATGTAATGGCGTATTTTACGAAAGGGGTGTGCTATGATTAAACTAAGGCAAAACAGATTTTACAAATTACGTATTGTAATAGTAATTTTACTTGTAATTACTATTGTTGCCGGTATTTTCTTTTTTAAAATGCAACCATTAATTTTTCGTAGTGCAGTAAGTACTGCAGAAACGATAATGCTTGATAGTGCAAATCGGGCGGTAGTTAATATTTTAGAAAACAACAATATTTCTTATACAGATATTGTAAAACTTACAACAAACACAGCGGGATATGTTACAAGTCTTGAAATTAATATTTATGAAATAAATTTTTTAAAAAGCCATATTTCTAATGAGATTTCTAAAATTGTGGCGCAAAAAGAATTTTACCTTGTTCAAATACCGCTTGGTACTTTTTTAGGCAATACATACACTTCTGGTTTAGGTCCTAAGCTAAAATTCAATATGCAGATGACATCTACTGCTTTTGTTAATTTCAGGCACGAATTTAAGTCTGCGGGAATTAATCAGGTTTTGCATTTGGTTATAATAGATATTGATATTAAGGGCAGTTTAATTATTAATGGTTATAATAAGGGTATAGAAACTAAAACATCGGCAATTGCGGCGCAAACTGTTATTGTAGGTAATACGCCCGAAGCGTTTACTAATGTTGTAGAAAGCGAACAGGATAATACAGGCGGTCTTATTAACGACTATGGTTCAATAGTTGAATATTAAGGAGAACTTTAATGGATATTAATAAAGCTAAAGAAAGAATTGAGCAATTAAGCAAGGAATTAAAATATCATAATAGGAAATATTATATCGAAGATTCTCCCGAGATTGAGGATTTTCAATATGACGCAATGTTGCGTGAGCTTGAAGATTTAGAAAAAGAGTTTCCCGAATTTTTAAAAGAAGATTCGCCAACACAAAATGTAGGTGGTGCGGCTTTAAGATTGTTTTCACCCGTTGAGCATTCGGTTAAAATGGAAAGCTTACAGGATGTTTTCAATTTTGACGAACTGCGTTCATTTGCTACAAAAATAGATTTAAATGCTACAGAGTTTTCTGTAGAACCTAAAATTGACGGTTTATCGGTTTCACTTGAATATCGTGACGGTTTGTTTTTTCGTGGTTCTACCCGTGGTGACGGTGTAACAGGTGAAGATGTTACCGCTAATCTTTTGCAAATTAAAAGTATTCCAAAGGCTATAAAGTTTGAGGGTGAGCTCGAAGTTAGAGGCGAGGTTTATATGCCTAGAGAAAGCTTTTTTAAGCTTAGAGAACGCCAAGAACTAAACGACGAAGCGCCTGCGAAAAATCCACGTAACGCCGCCGCAGGTTCTCTTAGACAAAAAAATCCTAAAATTACTGCTGAACGTGAGCTTGATATTTTTGTGTTTAATATTCAGCGTATAGTTGGCAAAGAATTTACTACACATATTGAAACATTGGATTTTTTGAACACTTTAGGTTTTCATACCTTACCAACATACAAAAAATGTAAAAATGTTGATGAGGTTATAAAAGAAATTGAGCGTATTGGCGACACACGTGGCGTTTTGTCTTATGATATTGATGGTGCTGTTGTAAAGGCTAATAATTTAGCATACCGTGAAACTCTTGGAAGTACTTCAAAATTTCCAAAATGGGCAGTTGCTTTTAAATATCCACCTGAAGAAAAAGAAACTGTTTTAAAGGAAATTGAGGTTGCTGTTGGCAGAACAGGTGCTTTAACACCTACCGCAATATTTGAGCCTATAACACTCGCAGGCACTTCTGTAAGCCGTGCAACACTTCATAATGAAGATTTTATTTCTTCTAAAGGCATTGGTATTGGTGACTCAATTATTGTGCGAAAAGCAGGGGATATTATACCCGAAGTGCTTTCGGTTTCAAAGCATTGTGAAAATTCAAAGGTTTTTAGAATGCCAAGCGTTTGTCCCTCTTGCGGTTCGCCTGTGTTCAGGGCAGAGGATGAAGCGGTAATACGTTGTACTAATGCTGATTGTCCCGCTCAGTTGTTGCGCCATCTTATTCATTTCACTTCACGTGATGCTATGGATATTGAGGGCTTGGGTCCTGCAGTTCTTGAACAACTGCTTAATGCAGAGCTTATTCACAACATTGTTGATTTGTATCTTTTAGATTATGAAAAAGTAGCAGAGCTTGAAAGAACAGGCGAAAAAACGATTTCAAACCTTAAAAACGCTATTGAAGCATCCAAGCAAAATGACCTTTCAAAATTAATTTTTGCTTTTGGTATTCGCCATATAGGTGCAAAAGCGGCAAAGCTTTTAGCAGAAAAATTTGGAAATATAGATGCTATTTTAAATGCTGATGTTGAAGATTTTGAGGCTATCGATGGCTTTGGGTCTATTCTTGCTAAGTCTGCTTATGAATTTTTCTCGCTGGATGATACTAAAGAAATGATTGAAAGTTTAAAACAGCAAAATCTAAATATGAACTCTTTGAAAAAGGTTACTGATGTTAGATTTGAGGGTAAAACTTTTGTGCTTACTGGTACATTGCCAACCCTTACAAGAAGTGAGGCTTCGTCTATTATTGAAAGCTTTGGCGGTAAAACCTCATCTTCGGTTTCTAAAAAGACCGATTACGTTTTGGCGGGTGAAGAGGCGGGCAGTAAGCTTGAAAAGGCACAAAAACTTGGTGTTACCGTGATTACAGAAGAAGAATTTAATGAAATGATAAAATAATCTGCAATTATTATGTAATGGTTATTGACAATCTTTGTATTTATCAATATAATAATTTTATAATCTTTGGGGCGAGGTGCAATTCCTCACCGGCGGTAAAGCCCGCGAGCCGTTAAGGCTGATTTGGTGTAATTCCAAAGCCGACAGTTAAAGTCTGGATGGAAAAAGATTTTAATTTTGCTTTTTTGCCCCGTTGTATTATGCAACGGGGTTTATTTTTTTGGAGGGTTTTGGTATGAAAAAAAATAAAATTAGAAGTTTTGTAGCTTGCGGTATTTTAGGCGCTTTAGGTTTTGTACTTATGCTTTTAGAGTTTCCGTTACCATTCTTAATACCGGCATTTATTAAATTTGATTTTTCTGAAATCCCTGCTTTAATTGCCGCTTTTGCTTATGGCCCTATATATGGTGTTTTAGTATGTTTAATAAAAAATCTATTGCATTTATTTGTTACAACCTCGGCAGGTGTTGGCGAGCTTTCTAATTTTGTTATGGGTGCAGTATTTACCGGTGTTGCAGGTTTTGTGTATTGCAAGCAACATACAAGAAAAGGCGCCTTGTTAGGTTCGCTATTGGGTGCGACGGTTATGACAGTTATTAGCATTTTTACGAATTATTATATTGTATATCCTGCATTTGTTGTTATTTACGGTATGCCAATGGATGCAATAATTGGTATGTATAAGGCGCTTTTACCGTTTGCTGATAATTTATGGAAAGCATTAATCATCTTCAATTTACCTTTCAATTTTGTCAAAGGTGTTATTGATGCCGCAGTTTGTTTTGCGGTTTATAAGCGCATAACTCCTATTTTAAAAATGGAAAAGAAAAACACTTGACAAAATACATTTATATGTGTAAAATAGTAAGGCAAATTAAATATTACTCCTTATCAAGAGTGGCGGAGGGGACCGGCCCTATGAAGCCCGGCAACCTGAGAATTTTTCTAAAGGTGCCAAATCCGGCGGTATAACCGAAAGATGAGGTTTTTTATAAGACCGCTTCTTTTTGTGTAGCGGTCTTTTGTTTTTCGATAACGGAGTTAGAATTTTGGAGGAAGTAGAAAATGGCAAAATTATTATTTACATCTGAATCTGTAACAGAGGGTCATCCCGATAAAGTTAGTGACCGTATTTCTGACGCTGTGCTTGACGCTATTTTAGCTCAGGATAAAAATGCACGTGTTGCATGCGAAACATTTTGTACAACGGGTGTAGTAACTGTTATGGGTGAAATTACAACAACCGCTCAGGTTGATATTCCGCAAATTGTTCGTGATACTGTTTGTGAAATAGGATATAACAACGCAAAGGCCGGTTTTGACGGCAATACCTGCGCTGTTATGACTGCAATTGATAAGCAGTCTCCCGATATTGCTTTAGGCGTTGATAATTCTCTTGAGTTTAAGGACGGGGAAGAGGATGCCTATAATCTTCACGGTGCGGGTGACCAGGGTATGATGTTTGGTTACGCTTGTGATGAAACACCCGAGCTTATGCCTTTGGCAATTTCTCTTGCACATAAAATGGCAAAAAGACTTACTGATGTTCGTAAATCAGGTGAGCTTGATTACTTACAGCCTGATGGCAAAACACAGGTTACAGTAGAATATGTTGACGGTGTGCCTACAAGAGTTGATGCAGTTGTAGTTTCCAGCCAACATAGTGCAGAAATTGAGCTATCACAGCTTCGTGCTGATATTCTTGAAAAGGTTATTAAGCCTATTATTCCGGCTGAGCTTTTTGATGAAAACACAAACATATATATCAATCCTACAGGTCGTTTCGTTGTAGGCGGTCCTCATGGTGACACAGGACTTACTGGTAGAAAGATTATAGTTGACACATACGGCGGTTATGCTCGCCACGGTGGTGGAGCTTTCTCTGGCAAGGATCCCACAAAGGTTGACAGAAGTGCCGCATATGCGAGCCGCTATGTAGCTAAAAACATTGTAGCTGCAGGTCTTGCTAAAAAGTGCGAAATTCAGTTAGCATACGCTATCGGTGTTGCAAAGCCTGTTTCTGTAATGGTTGATACTTTTGGCACAGGTGTTGTTTCTGATGAAGAAATATCAAATGCGGTTTCTAAGGTGTTTGATTTACGTCCTGCAGCAATTATCGATAGCTTACAGTTACGCAATCCAATATACAAGCAAACATCAGCTTATGGTCACATGGGCAGAACAGATATTGATTTGCCCTGGGAAAAAACTGATAAGACAGAAGAGTTAAAAGCAGCATTATAATTTTTATTTCACTTTTAAAAGAAGGATTACCGTGTTTAAAATTTTAGCAAAAAACATTCTTAATAATCAAGTTACTGCTATGAAAATTGAAGCACCTTTTATTGCTAAAAAAGTCCAACCAGGTCAATTTGTAATTATACGTATTGATGAAAAGGGTGAAAGAATCCCCTTGACGGTTGCGGATTTTGATAGCAATGAGGGTACAGTTACTATAATTTTTCAAGCAGTTGGTTACACAACTAAAAAACTCGCAACACTAGAGGAAAATGATTATATTCTAGATTGCGTGGGTCCATTGGGTCGTCCTACCGAATTTGGTACTCCTAAAAAAGCTATAGTAATTGGTGGCGGTGTTGGTTGTGCAATTGCATATCCACAGGCAAAAGCTCTTTATAATATGGGCGTTGAAACAACCGTTATTGCAGGTTTTAGAAATAAGGATATTGTTATTCTTGAAGATGAAATGCGTGCAGTATCTCATAATTATTACGTTACTACTGATGACGGTTCTTACGGTGAAAAAGGTTTCGTTACTGATGTGCTTAAAGGTATAATCGAAAAAGAAAATATAGATTTAGTAATTGCTATTGGACCTATACCTATGATGAAGTTCGTTTCTGAAACTACCAGACCATACGAAATTAAAACAATCGTTAGTCTTAATCCTATTATGATTGATGGTACGGGTATGTGCGGCGGTTGTCGAGTTACTGTTGGCGGTAAAACTAAATTCGCTTGTGTTGACGGTCCCGATTTTGATGGTCATCTAGTTGACTTTGATTCTTTAATGCTTCGCAATTCAAGCTACAAAGAGCAAGAAGCTCACGCTTGCAGATTGGGGGATGTAACGAATGGCTGATATGTCCCTTGAAAAGCAGGTTATGCCCGAACTTGACCCACTAGTTAGAAACAAAAATTTTGAAGAAGTAGCACTTGGATATGATGTGGAATTAGCAGTTGCTGAATCAGCACGCTGTTTAAACTGTAAAAATCCACCTTGTGTTAGTGGTTGTCCTGTAAATGTACAGATACCGGATTTTATTTCTTTAATTTCACAAAGCAAATTTGAAGATGCATACAAAAAAATTGCTGAAACAAATTCACTACCCGCTGTGTGCGGTAGAGTTTGTCCCCAAGAGCGCCAATGCGAAAGTAAATGTGTTAGAGCTATAAAGGGTGAAAGTGTGGCAATTGGCAGGTTAGAACGTTTTGCGGCTGACTATTATATGAATAATTGTAATCCGCAAATCACAAACGTTTCGCCAAACGGCAAAAAGGTTGCAGTAATTGGTGCCGGTCCTGCAGGACTTACCTGTGCGGGCGACCTTGCCAAAAAAGGCTATAAAGTAACCATCTTTGAAGCTTTTCATACTGCGGGCGGTGTGCTAGTGTATGGAATACCGGAGTTTAGATTGCCAAAATCAATAGTTGCTAAAGAAATTGAAAATTTAAAAAATCTTGGCGTAGAAATTATGACCGATATGGTAATTGGTAAAGTTCTTTCTATTGAAGTC
>JAZREW010000062.1:0-11443 GCA_045661005.1 Acutalibacteraceae bacterium
AGATGCCAAAAACAATTTAATTTGATTTTTTTCTTCCATTTTTTATTCTCCTTTGATAATAATTGCTAAAGCTATGATATAGCACTAACATTTTACCACTATAGCAATAATTTGTCAAGCCTATAAATGTAATTAATTGTCATTTTAGCGGTTACAATATATGAAAGAGGTGTATAAAATGGAAATAGGGAAAAGAATAATAGAATTGCGCGAAAAAAAGAATATAAGTACAAATAAGCTTGCAAATTTATCAGGTATATCTCAAAGTTATTTAAGAGAAATTGAAATGGAACAAAAAAATCCCACCGTCGAGATGGTTTCCTATATATGTGATGCTCTTGGAATTTCTTTAGTGGATTTTTTCAATGAAAGCCTCACAAAAACGGAACCCTTTTTAATATCTGCTATTAATAAATTAAATTCTAATGAGCAACTCAAACTTGCTGAATTTATTAATATTATAAAGAAATGACATTAAGTTAAAAATATAACTTTTAATAATATACACCTCCAAAACATTGACTTTTGGAGGTGTATATTTTACTTAATCAATTATTTAAAGTGTGTTTTTGTTTTATATACAAGGCATAATTTTTAACTTCGGTCCACATTTCATCGGTTACAACAACATCATCGCCAAAAAGAGCAACCTTTAAAGCCTCTTCGTTTACTGTTGGCAATGGTGACCCGCAAAGATAGCTTAAATCTACATTAAAATAATCGGCAATTTTTGTAAGCGTGTTAAGCGATAAGCTCTTAATGCGCCCTTTTTTATAGTCCGAAAGCGTAGAACGGGGTATAGCGCAATCACGGCATAAAGTGGTAATGTTTATGCCTTTTTTAAAACATAGTTCCTCTATAATATCGTATAAAAACATAATGCTCACCTTCTGAATTACTAAATTACGTAATTTTTACTTGACAAATACGAAAAATAGTATTATACTTACATTAGATTACGTGATTACGTAATTTTTACTGATTATAATATATTTTTAATAAATTGTCAAGAGGGGAAATAAAATGTTTTATTGCAAGGATTGTGGTTTTGAATTTGAAAAACCATTAATGCTGTTTGAAAAGCATAATTTGGATACAGCGCCGTTTGAAGAATTAACGGTGTGTCCTGCGTGCAAGGGTCAGAATATTAAAGAAAAAAACGTAACGCATTGCAGGTGTTGCGGTGCAAGGTTAAGCGATGGTTTAGTTGATTATTGCTCTGAAAACTGTAGGGAAAACGGAATTAAGCTTAGAAAAATAGAAAACAGAAAGCGCAAGGTCAGGCTTGAAAGTCCGCTAAATACATTGGTGCGTCAGGTAGAGGATTACAACAAGAAGCATAACACAAAATACAGTTATGGAAAATATGTTGCGCTTATACAACCTAAAATGAAAGCAGATAAGAAATGTACGAAGAAAAAAAGAAATACTTAAGCAAGTATTTAATGCAAGAAACTAAAATTAATACTTTAAATCAGCTGATGATTAAAAATCCGCAAAGAAAAAACTATTATAGTAACAAAATTGAAGAATGTATAAAATTGCGTGCTGATATAGAAAGAAAAATAGAATCTGTGGAAGATAACACCTTAAGTGAAATTTTATATCACAAATACATATTTGGTAAAACGCTTGAACAGATAAGTTATATTCTTAATTACAGCAAACGTCATATAGAAAGACTGCATATAAAAGCATTGGAAAAAATTGAATTATAAAATAAGCTTTACTTTCTCAGAGTTTAGGGGTATAATACCAACAGAACAATTGTTCGATTTTTTTAGGAGGAGAAAGCATGAAAGACCGTATAATTTTACATTGCGATTTAAATAATTTTTTTGCATCGGTATCATTGCTTTTTAATCCTACTTTAAAAAATATGCCGGTAGCGGTGTGCGGTGATAAAGAAAACCGCCACGGAATAGTGCTCGCTAAAAACGAAAAGGCTAAGGCGTATGGCGTTAAAACGGCGGAAGCTATATTTGAAGCTAAGGCAAAATGTCCCGATTTGGTAACCTTACCGCCAATCTACTCAAAATACGAAGAATACTCTAGAAAAGCACGTGCGGTGTATGAAAAATATACAGATATGATTGAACCGTTTGGCATAGATGAATGCTGGCTTGATGTAACAGGCAGTACGGTTTTATTTGGCACGGGTGAACATATAGCCGAGCTTATACGTAACGATATTAAACGAGAGCTGGGTATTACTGTTTCGGTAGGAGTTAGCTTTAACAAGGTTTTTGCAAAGCTTGGGTCTGATATGAAAAAACCTGATGCCATAACGGTAATAAGCAGAGAAAATTTCAAGCAAAAAGTATGGCCTTTGCCCGTGAGCGATTTGTTGTTTGTGGGCAAAAAAACCTGTGAAAAGCTAAAAAGTTGCGGAGTTAATACTATAGGTGACATAACCCAATGTGACGATGCTATGATTAACAGACTTTTAGGGAAAAACGGTGACCTGCTTAAAAGCTACGCCTTGGGTGAGGATAATTCGCCCGTTTGTACGCCTACAGAGGATGATAAACCTAAAAGCATAGGCAAATCCACTACCTGCTCAAAGGATTTTACAAATAATGATGAGGTATGGAAAGAGTTTCTTAAATTTTCGCAATATATTTGCGATACTTTGCATAAAAAGAATTTGTTTGCGGGCGGTGTACAGGTGCATATAAGAACTGCGTCGCTTTCTGTAAAAGAATTCAGCCATACGTTTCAGGATACAACAAACAGTACTTTAATTTTTGCCAAAAGGGGATTTGAGCTGTTTTGCCAAAACTATTTTTTTGGTGAGGCTTTGCGCTCTGTAGGCCTGCGTGCTATAAATATTAAGGATAACGAGATTGCGGTACAACAGGATATATTTGGTGAAAACGAAAAAATAGCCGAGCAGGAAATTTTAGAAACCAAGCTTTATGAAGTGCGCCAAAAATTTGGAAAGTCTAGCATAAAGCGTGCAACTACGGTTGATTAATGCGTAAATGCGTTAAGGTTTTTTGTTTGGTTGCTTTACTTTTTAATGAATATGTAATATAATATAACGTGCAGTTAATTTCTGTACGTTATATTATTTTGGGGAAATTGCAATGAATTATAATAAAAAAGATGATTTTGATATAATTGATAATAATATATATTCAAGCTCTTCAAGGGATATATCGTCTCGTTCTTATGATGATATATCTTCTCGCTCAAGCAGTTATACGCAGGTAAAACAACCTGTTGCAAATTCAGCAAACAAGCGAAAACGCAAGAAAAAGCACACATTTTTAAAGGTGCTTACCACATTGCTTTGTATTGTTTTGGTTTTTGGTATTGCTTTTTATGCCTACGGCTATAGTTTGATTAGTAAAATAAAACGTACCGAGCTTGATGAAAACAATATAGGTATAACAACGTCTACATATAAAGGTATTAAGAATATAGCGCTTTTAGGCTTAGATACCCGCTCGGACGATAAAAGCGGAAGGTCCGATGCTAACGTAATTTTAACGGTGGACAAAAAGCATAATAAAATCAAGCTCACCTCAATTGCACGTGATACTTATGTTTCAATAGAAGGTCATTCAAAAGATAAGCTAACGCACGCCTATGCTTACGGTAAATCTGAGCTTACAGTTAAAACCTTAAATCAAAATTTCGGGCTCGAAATTACAGATTATGTTACAATGAACTTTTTCGAGCTTGCCCGTATAATAGATTATATAGGCGGGGTAGAGATTGATGTAGACGAGGCAGAGCTTAAGGACTTAAATACAAATGTAATTTTAAATACCGATTTTGGTGATATAAAATGCGATTACATTTCTGCACCGGGGTATCAGTTGCTTTCAGGCGCACAGGCGGTGTGCTATGCTCGTATAAGGTATGTTGACGGTGACGTAGAACGTGGAAACAGACAAAAAGAGGTTTTAACAGCTATGTTTGCTGCTGTTAAAAAAATGAATCCGCTTAAACTGCCAAAGCTTGCAAGTCTTGTAATAGAAGAGTGTGAAACTTCACTTTCTACAAACGATATTATGGGATTAGGTTTATGGGCGGTGTTTACTTCGCCCGAGTTTGTTCAGCTAAGTCTGCCTAACGATAATGTTCCCGGTACGGGCAAAATTATAGGTGGTGCTTGGTGTTATGTTTACGACCTAGAAAAAGCACGCAAAGAAATTAAAGATTTTATATTTGAAGAAAATTATTACTCAGCAGAAGAAGTATCAAAAAGGGAAAACGATTAAATGGACGATATAAAACAGGCTATTGCTAAAAACATAGTAAACCTTAGAAAAGAAATTGGGTTTACACAGTCAGAGCTTGCCGAAAAGCTTAATTATTCGGATAAATCTATATCTAAATGGGAACGGGCAGAGGCGGTTCCCGATGTAGTTGTGCTTAAAGAAATAGCGGATTTATTCGGTGTTTCTTTGGATTATATGGTAGAAGCTCAGCATTCACCTAAAACTATATCTAAGCTTTATATAAAGCGAAAACTGCATAACCGTGCGTTTATAACCGGCATAAGCATAATAGTGGTCTGGCTTTTGGCTATGATAGCTTTTGTGGTGTTAGATATAACTATAGGTGCAATAAAACTGCATTGGTTAATATTTATTTATTCGGTACCGCTTACAATGATAGTTTGGCTTATTTTTAATTCTATTTGGTTTAATAAGAGACGTAACTTCGTTATAATTTCACTTTTAATGTGGACAGGGTTGTTAGCCTTATTTGCATCGTTTTTGTTTTTTGATATTAATATTTGGAAAACGGTGCTTTTGGGAATACCAAGCCAAATAATAATTTTCATGTGGTCACGCTTAAAGTATAAGCAAAATTCAAGCGAAGAAAAATAATTGAGATCCCCCTGTGGATACCTTTGGGTAACTTCAGGGGGTTAACTTTGTCACATACAAAAATAAAAAAATGAAACACCCAAATGGGTATTTCGGCTTTTTGGTGATCCATCGGGGATAAATCCGCTTTGCGTATTTCGTGCTCGGCGACCGTTTGCTTTGCAAACAGTACCCGCCTTCACACTTCGTCGCTAAAAACAGTACACTGTACTGTTTTCTTAACGCTCCTCACCCTCTCAGGGTTCGAATCCCCTCGGTAGTAAAAAGAAAAAACCGAAACACCCAAATGGGTATTTCGGTTTTTTGGTGATCCATCGGGGATTCGAACCCCGGACACCTTGATTAAAAGTCAAGTGCTCTGCCAACTGAGCTAATGAATCAAATGGACAGCTTTAATATTATATCAATAGCTAAGCCCAATGTCAATAAAAATTTTCTGTTTTTTGAAAATTTTTTCAAAAAAAGTTAATTAAAGCCACTTTTTTAGCTCTTTAAGGCTTGAAATTTGATATTTACTTTCGTATTTTGCCACAGAAGAAGTGGGATTATACCAACAAGTATCTATACCTGCATTAATTCCGCCTAAAATATCCGAGCTTTGACTGTCGCCCACAATGAGCATTTTAGATTTATCCTTTTCGGGAATATGATTAATAACATAATCAAAATATTCTTTTTCAGGTTTTTGGTGGCAGGCTTGCTCGGAAACAAAAATAGCATCAAAAAAAGGTTCAATACCGGAATTTTTAATTCTTTTGAATTGGGTTGAAGAAAGTCCGTTAGTTGTGGCGTAAAGCTTATATCCTTTTTGCTTTAAATATTCAAGTATTTCTTCTGCGCCCTCAATCTTAAAATAACCTTCAGACAGGTGCGAGCAATAATCTACAGACAAAGCAGAAACGTCACCGTTAACACCTAGTGTTTCAAGTAAGGTTTTAAATCTGCCTTCAAATATATCGCTTTTGGGAATTTCGCCTCTTTCAAAGCGTTCCCAGTACATACGGTTAATATTTGAATAGGTTTTAACTGTATTATC
Source organism: Acutalibacteraceae bacterium (assembly GCA_045661005.1). Classification (GTDB taxonomy): domain Bacteria; phylum Bacillota; class Clostridia; order Oscillospirales; family Acutalibacteraceae; genus UBA737. Next base: position 5,884 of record JAZREW010000062.1, read on the forward strand.
ATCGCTTGGCAGAGAATGTTGCTGTAATACCTTTCTTACAGCAACTGCCTCAGCCATATTAAAATCCAGCAGGGTATTGTCAATATCCAAAAATAATGAAGTGTACATAATTATATTTTTAAAATCCTTTTATTTATGTAAGCAGGGTGATAACGGTTGTAATAAATGAGGAAATATATCCCGCACCTAGCATAACTGCTATACCCACTACAAGCATACCGCCCGAAACACCGCCAATAGCCGGCAACCCAAAATGATAGTAGCTTGGGTTTAATTGAACTGAGCGGTAGGTTAAAATTTTGTTAACGCAATGCTTTTTATAAATATAAAAACCGAAAAGACCGCAAATTACTCCTGTAGCTGTATTTACAATGTCGTTAAGTAAGCTTGCAATAGTATCAAGTACGGTAGGTTCGGATTCTATAGTTTCTAAAGATTCTAAAGCGTTTGTAAAATCACCTGTACCAAAAGCATCAAAAAAGGTTTCAATAGTTGCCGAAGTAGTACCCATTGTAAGCAATGATGTGATTATTGTTAAAACTGCGCCTATTGCAGAAAGCATAACTGCAGGTTTGTACATTTTACGGTAATAAAACCATAAAGCCGCACCCAAGGGACCCAATAAAAACCCTAAAATAAAGGCGGGCCAGCACCAAGAAAACTTTGACTGCGCAAGCTCCATTTTATTGAATTTAGGCAGAATTTCAAAAGCTTTACGGCCTATGAAAAGATGCATTTCCTCTTTTGGTATACCGTCAATAAAATCAACGCCAACATAAGAGTTAAACGGTTCGTTTGTATAATATTGTTGTTGGGTGTTTTGGTTTGGTTGTGCGGTATAACCCGAATTATTTGTAGCTTGCTGATACTGTGTTTGCTCAGCACCTTCTGCCTCTTTAACAGGTTCTGTTTTTGTTTCAAGAGGGGTACCACAATTTTTACAGTATATATATTCTTGCTCGTTTTCGGTAGCACATTCCGGACATACGTTTTTATTCATAAAGGCACTTCCTTAAATAAAGTAGATTAAAATAGTTGGCACATATTGCAAAATTAACGTTGCAATAAAAAAGTTAAAAATATTAACACCGCCGTTTTTGCGATATGAATAATCAATATCGTCACTTTGGCTTTTGATTTTTTTGATTTGTGCAACGGTGTGCGATTTGTACATATAATCACCGTACATGCCAGAGAAAAGTCTTATAATAATATCTGCAAAAAAGCCTACAAAGGCAAAGATAATAGCAGATACATCAATTTGTGGCAAAACCTCTGCAATGCTTACAATAAGGTCGGCAGATGAGGCTGATGTGGTAACGCCTAAATTATAAAGAGTAAGATTAAGCGGATAGGTAATAAGATTTGCAAGAATGGTTAGAATTCCTATAATAATACCGCTTTTAAACATCTTTCGAGATAGCATCCATCCACACGGGAAAAGAAAAGCAAACCAGTTCCAAGAAAGCTTTTTAGCTTTATTAAGTGTGGCGAATTTTGGTATATAACGATGAGTATTGGCAATTACAAACCTCTTGGCTTCGTCAGCAGTTACATCTTCATCGATTTTGTAATCTTTAGGTACACCGCCCAAAAAATCAAAGCCTTCAAACCCATTCATAGCGGAAAGATTTGGTGCATTACAACGGGGGCAGTTTCTGTTTTTACCATCATACTTTTCACCGCACATACGGCAAGATACAAGGTTATAGCTATTTGTGTCTTCACTATTTTCGGTATTTTGCGAAAGCTCTGCTAAGGCTGCCATTTCTTTTTCTTTTGAATACTCACGGTCTGTACCGTGCAATTCTTCTAAAGCACAATGGCCTAAAGCGTTATAGCATTCTCTGTGATGGGGAGCGCCGCAAATGGGACAATATACAACATCATCTTCTTTAAAAAGATATGCCTTACATCTGGCACAGCTGCTACCCTCAATATTAAGGCTCATACTAAAGCTCCTTTATAATCGTTGATTTTTTCAAAAACCCTTTTAAAATACTCATTTCCATAGTTATGAAAAATTCCGTTTTTAATCATTTCCTCAAGTGTGGATTGTGTAACCCACTTAGCCTCAGAAACCTCTGTTTCTTGTAATTTGAGCTTTTCTGTAGGAATATCACTGCGTATAATCCATACATCTAGCAAAGAATTTCTTCTTTTAATGCGAAAAGCCTTTTTCAAGGTTTCTTTATTAGATTTTATACCTAATTCTTCGTAAAGCTCACGGTTAGCCGCTGTGTATGAGCTTTCGCCCGAAACGGCCGCACCGCCTGTGGCTGCCCATTCGCCCGGCATTAGTTGTTTTGTATCAGACCTGCGCTGAATAAGAATATTACCGTTTGAAGAAATAATCCATATATGAACAACAAGATGGTATTCGCCGCTTTTGAAAAAATTCCTGCCCCTTATAGTAGTTTTTCCGGTTGGGGCGCCGTTTTCGTCAAGTATATCCCATTTTTCAGTTATCATATAATTGCTGTAGCTTCAATTGTTTTGCACAAGAGTACTGTTGAAAAGTATATATATCTTTTTTTTGCAAATTATAACAGTTAAAAATAACGTTTTTTGACATGAAGCATCTCCTTTCATACAGTTTAACATACATTATATAGAATAATTATATCATCAATATGAATTTTTTTCAACAATTTATGCGTTAGGTATTGTAAAAAATAAAACTTTGTGTTAAAATTATAAACACAAGGCATTGCGTGCTAGAGTGTGCGAATGGGCGGGTCCTGTGCGACGGAACGCTACGAACCATGTCAGGCGGGGAACCGAGCAGCATTAAGTAGTTTTTTCTGTGCGCCGCAGTAAATCGGCTCATTCGTACACTCCGGTACGCAATTACTTTAGAGTAAAGTTATAGAGGTGAGGTTTATGGCATATCAGGCGCTTTATAGAAAATACCGTCCTGTTACTTTTTCTGATGTTGTAGGTCAAGAGCATATAACAGAAACACTTAAAAATGAATTAGCGCAGGGCAAAATGGTGCACGCCTACCTTTTTACAGGTACAAGGGGTACCGGTAAAACCAGTTGTGCTAAAATACTTGCAAGAGCGGTAAACTGTCTTGCAACAGAAAATGGTGATCCGTGCCTTAAGTGTGAAAGCTGTGAAGCCATAACCAACGGTGAAAATACCGATATAGTTGAAATTGATGCTGCTTCGAACAATAGTGTTGACAGTATTAGAGAATTAAGGGATTTAATAAGCTTTACCCCATCTAATTCAAAATACCGTGTTTATATTATAGACGAGGTGCATATGCTCACCACAAGCGCCTTTAACGCTTTGCTTAAAACCTTGGAAGAGCCACCTGCTCACGTTATTTTTGTGCTTGCCACTACAGAGGTGCATAAATTACCTGCTACAATTCTTTCACGCTGTCAGCGTTTTGATTTCAGAAGAATTGATAATTCTAAAATTTGCGAGAGAATACAGTACATTGCATCGCAAGAGGGGTTAACGGTTACGGATGATGCGGCTACACTTATAGCCGCCGCTGCTGACGGTGGAATGCGTGATGCACTTTCAATACTTGACTTGTGTGCATCAAGCAGTAAGAATATTGACGAAGCGGTTGTTGAAAGTGTTTGTGCTATGGCGGGTAATGATTATTTATTAAGCCTTGCCGATTTTATTAAAGCACGTGATACCGAACAAGCACTTTTGCTTATAGACAAGCTACACACTTCTTCTGTAGATATGTTGCGTCTGCTTTCTGAGCTTACCTCGCATTACCGTGATTTGATGATAGTGAAAACGGTTAAGGCTAAGGAAAAACCAATTGTTTGCTCGCAATCTCGTATGAAAGCCTTAGAAAAGCAGGCAGAAGAATACGATATTAAAGAGATTATGTATTGCCTTTCAAATTTGCAATCGGCGTTTACTGCTATGCAGTCAGGCGACCGCCGTTGCGAAATGGAAATGACAATTATAAAAATGTGTAATCCGGCGCTTTGTACCGATGTTGAGGCGTTGGAAAGACGTATTAGCGCACTCGAAAAGGGTGGGGTAGTAGTTACAAATGCACCTGTTCCGCAAAAGCCAAAGGAACCGGTTGAAAAGCCTGAACCTGCAGTTGATGAAGTTGCAGATGAAACACCTATAGATGATGAAGAAATTCCACCGCCAATGTATGAGGCAGAACCGCCCGCTGAGGAAAAGACAGAACAAGCTCAGCCTGTGGCAGTAGCGGCAGATGGTACACAAGCGGTTGCACAATGGAGCGAAATTTTAAGAATACTTACTACCGATTGTCCGCTTATAGCAGGTGTTTTAAAAGGCTCTAGCGCATATATAAAGGGTGCGTATTTACTTATAGATGCGCCTAATAGTCAGTTTAGATCTTTAATTAATAGCGGCAACGCTTATTATAAGGATAGTATAAGAAAAGCGGCTCACACGGTGCTTGGTGCTACCTACAAGCTTGGTCCTTATACAAGACCTAGTGAAGAAAACACCGAAGATCCTTTGTCTGCTTTTGCACAAAGACTTAAAAATTTTGAAATAAATTAAATTTTAGGAGAAATAAGAAATGAAAGTTAGAATACCAAATTCCGGTGGTCCCGGCAATATGAACCAAATGTTAAAACAGGCACAAAAAATGCAAGAGGATATGGCGGCTTTACAGGAAGATTTAGAGCAACGTGAATTTACTGCTGTTTCAGGCGGCGGTATGGTTGAAGTAACTGTTGATGGTAAGCACCTTATTAAGAATATTAAAATTAACCCTGATGCAGTAGATCCTGACGATGCCGAAATGTTAGAAGACCTTATTACAGTTGCTGTCAACGAGGCTATTTCTAATGCAATAAAAACATCAGAAGAAGAGATGGGAGCTATTACCGGCGGTCTTAATATGCCGGGATTGTTTTAATAAAAATGGCTAATAACAATATAGTGCCTTTAACCGAGCTGATTTCTCAGTTTGAGCGTTTGCCCGGTATTGGCAAAAAAACAGCGCAGAGATTGGCGTATAGCATTTTAGAGCAACCGCCTGAAAGGGCAGAAAAATTTGCCGAGGCGCTTGTAAATGCAAGAAGAAAAATTCATTTTTGCAAGGTTTGCCAAGCTTTTACAGATCTTGAAATTTGCTCTTTGTGTGATAATCCAGAGCGTGATCATTCGGTAATATGCGTTGTGGCTGAGCCTAAAGATGTTATGGCGTTTGAGCGAACAAGAGAGTTTAACGGTGTATACCATGTATTGCACGGTGTAATTTCTCCGCTAGACGGTATAGGTCCTGACCAGCTACGCATAAAAGAACTAATGGCAAGATTGGGTTCGGGTGAAGTAACCGAGCTTATAATGGCAACTAACCCAACGGTTGAGGGCGAGGCTACAGCCAGCTATATTTCCCGTCTTGTAAAACCAATGGGCATTAAGGTTACACGCTTGGCTTACGGTATACCCGTAGGTAGTGACCTTGAATATGCAGATGAATTCACCTTAGCACGTGCGCTTGAGGGCAGAAACGAAATTTAAAATATGAGGTGTGCAAAATGAAAAGATTTCCTGATAATGCAAGGGTTTGCTTTATAGGTGATAGCCT
>JAZREW010000063.1:0-5044 GCA_045661005.1 Acutalibacteraceae bacterium
AGAACAACGTCAACACCGATCTCACCCCAAGGAAGATCAGCAGCATTCTTTTCAGCATAAATCTTGATGGTCTTACCGTCAACAGTGATGCTGTCTTCACCTGCAGTAACTGTGTCTGCAAGAGCATATCTGCCCTGAGCAGAGTCATACTTTAAAAGATGAGCGAGCATCTTAGGGCTGGTAAGATCGTTGATAGCAACAACCTCATAACCTTCAGCGCCAAACATTTGACGGAATGCGAGACGACCGATACGGCCGAAACCATTAATAGCAACTTTAACCATTGGAATATACCTCCTAATATTTTTACTAACCTATTTTACCCTATTTCTCTCACATTTTCAAGCTATTTGTTTAATTTTTAACAATATTTTTAAATTTTATATATTTTGGCATAATAAAACTATACTTAGGGGGATTTAAATTTGATAATTTTGCCAAATAAATATGAAAGATATACCGCTGCTTTGCGAAATTCTGTTCAAGCATCGATTTTAAAACAGGGACTTAATGCTAGACACATAGAGTCTATTAGAAAAATATACGAAGCCGAAGCCTTTTTAGGATATAAAAACTTATCACCCGTTAATTTAGAAATACTTTTTAAATGTTTGCTCTACTCTGCTAACATTAAGCTTTTACAGAAAAAAAGAAAGCTTGATTTTACCGTACAAATCAACGGTAATTATTTAGCAAACCGAAAATTACTAACCTGTCTTATTTTAAATATATGCTCTACTGCTAATAAAATTAAAATCTATTTTAAGAGTGAAAAAATAGTAATTGAATGCAAAACCCAAAAAACAATAAAACCTATTATATTAAAATTGTTAAATGCAATCTACTTTTATGATATTAAAGCTAAACAATATCTAATTGTTTTAAAGTTAGAAAAAACCGAAAAAGATTTTTTGAAAACAGAAAAAGAATGGGATATTACAAACCCATTCTCTCCTATAAATATATACCTTATTTAATTAAAAGCGAAACAGCTATTCCCAACACAGCCGAAATTGCAATAAGCTTTATTGTAGAAAGCTTTTTTGTTGTAAGCTTTTTGTATATAAAATAAACTGCTGTAAGACACACAAAGCAAACCGTAGAAACAAGATTTAAGTTGAATTCCTTTAAAGATACAAAGCCTATACATTTAATCAAAAGCGTAACACCAGTTGCGGTAATTAAAGCAATAACAACAGGTTTCACTCCTTGAATAAATCCTTTGAAATATTTGTTATCTGTAAAATTTCTTAATACAGCGGCTATTAATAAAATAATTATAAAAGACGGCAATACCACACCTAAAGTGGCAAACATACTGCCAAAAAATCCACCTTGAACAGAACCTATATAGGTTGCCATATTAATTGCAATTGGTCCCGGTGTAGACTCACATATACCTATAAAATCATAAAATTCACTTTCAGCAAGCCAACCGTAGTTTAAAACAGTTTCCTTAACAAGCGGAATCATAGCATATCCGCCGCCGATAGTAAATAAGCCTATCTTGAAAAATTCTATAAAAAGAGTTAAAAGAATCATTTGCTTTTCTCCCCCTTTTCAATATTCAAAACAGAGTAAAGTGTTATTCCTACAGCGCCGCCAATTAATATTAAATAAATTGCAGAAAAAGAAATTGCAAACAATTCAAATAATATCATAGCTATTAGTACTACAGAAAAAGCAATACATTGGTACGGCTTTTTCTTCATTTTAATTACCATATTAATTCCTGTTTTAAGAATCAAAAAAGCGACCGCCGCTTTAATACCCGAAAAAGCATATTTTACATATACATTTTGTTTAAAGCTTTCCGCAAACATAGAAATAATAAAAATTATAATAAAAGACGGTAATACAACACCCAATGTTGCAAAAGCACTTCCTAAAATGCCTTTGCGTTTAAAGCCTACAAAGGTAGCCATATTAATTGCAATAGGGCCAGGTGTTGCCTCAGCAATGGCTATTATCTGCACAAGCTCGTCATCTGTAAGCCATTTATGTTTTTCAACAACATTTTCTTTTATTTGTGAAATCATGGCATATCCGCCGCCAAAAGTAAAAAGACCTATTTTAAAAAAAGTTATAAAAAGTTCTAAAACCGCTCTCATTATTTTAAATTACACCTTTCAATTATTTGTTCTGCCACAGTAATACCGTCAACCGCCGCAGATACTATACCGCCCGCATAGCCTGCGCCCTCGCCACAAGGATAAATTCCCGCAACACTAATGCTTTCACAGTTTTCGTTCCTTACAATTCTTACAGGCGAAGAACTACGAGTTTCGGGCGCTGTAAGTACAGCCGATTTATCTGCAAAGCCTGCAATTTTTTTATCAAACGCCAATATACCCGCCTTTAGACTCGTTGTTATAAACTCAGGAAAAATATCTTCAAAATCGGCAAAAGCATATTCGGGTTTTACAGTTGGCTGCACCTTTGTAATGTTAAACGGTTCATCAAATACAAAATTACCTACTGTTGTTACAGGCACCTTGCCACTACACATATTATATGATGCTTGTTCGATTTTTCTTTGCAATTCACAACCTGCAAGTACATTATCATCTTCAAAATCTTCGGGATTAACGCTAACAAGAAGTGCGCTATTGGCATTTTTACCGTTTCTAGCACTTTTACTCATTCCGTTTACTGCTATGCCACCGTTTTCACTAGAGGCATTAATAACCTCACCACCGGGACACATACAAAAGGTATAAACACCTCTACCATTTTCAAGATGAGTAGCCAACTTATAATCAGCCGCACCCAAATACTCACTTTCGGCAAATTCACCGTAAAGCGCCTTGTTTATATCACTTTGTAAATGTTCTATTCTAACGCCCATAGAAAATGGCTTTTTCTCCATTTCAACACCGTTATTCAAAAGCATTGCAAAGGTATCTCTTGCAGAATGCCCTGTTGCTAAAATAATACTGTCGCTTACATATTCTATACCGTTTGCTGTAATAGATGCAATTTTTCCGTCTTTAACCGAAATACTGTCTAATCTGGTATTAAAAAGTACCGTTCCGCCTAAAGCTATAATTTCCTCACGAATACTTTTTACTACATTTACTAAAATATCAGTACCTATATGCGGTTTAGCATCGGTCAAAATTTTATCTGGCGCACCGTGTTTATTTAAAACCTCCAGCACAGTACGGCTACGTGGATTTTTTATACCCGTATTTAGCTTACCATCAGAAAAGGTGCCCGCTCCCCCTTCGCCAAACTGCACATTACTTTCTGTATTAAGCGCACCGCCACTAAAAAAGCTGTTAACCTGCGCTGTTCTTGTGTCAACATCGCTACCACGCTCAATTACTATAGGCTTTAGCCCCGCCTTAGCTAATGTAAGTGCGGCAAACATTCCCGCCGGTCCAAAACCCACAACAATTGGGTTATTTTTGGGATTTTTCAAAACCTTTTTCCATTCGTAAGGCACGCTTTCAAAATTGCTTGCATTTTTACATTTCTTTATATACTTTTGCTCGGCGTCTTTAACCGATACCAAAATCGAACAACAAAAATGCACATCACTCTTTTTTCGTGCATCTACCGATTTTCTATACAGCTTTACCTCAGCAATATTTTGCAAATCGGTTTTAAGCTGTAAAGCCGCTGTTCTTTTTAAATCAGAAAAATCGGTTTCAAGCGGAAGATTGACATTATTTATCAGTATCATATATCTATTCCTTTGAATTAATTATATCCTGTGCGGCACAAATAGCGCTAGACCAAGCCCATTGCAAATTAAATCCGCCGCAATCACCGTCTATATCCAAAATTTCGCCAACTGCATACAAGCCTTTATTAGATTTACACATCATAGAACTACTATAGAACTGGTTAGTTAAAAGTCCGCCGGCGCTTACCTGTGAATTGTTAAATCCTGTAGTGCCGGTTACCTCAAATGTGAAATTTTTAAGTATATATACTATTTTCTTTATTTTAGAAACATCAAGGGTATGTGTTTTATCCATTAAATTACATCCCGCAACCTTTAAAACAACCTGACCCAATCGCTTATTAAGCATACCTGTGAAAAATTCATCCAAATTACGTAAGTTAAGGTTACGTGCTCTTTGCGAAAGCATTTCTAAAAGACTATTGTAATCATACTCAGGCATTATATCAAGCGAAATTTCGCAATTCTTTTTTGTACGCATAACTTCTCGTGAAATCTGCAAAACAGGCGGACCCGAAAGTCCATAATCGCAGAACAAAATTTCACCCTGTTCTTTACGTATAGCTTTTCCGTCTATCTTCAATGTAACAGTACCATCAAACTTTATTCCCTTAAGCTGTTTCACTATATCTGTAACAGTTTTAACCTGAACTATAGCAGGTGTTATAGGTGAGGTTTTAAATCCAGCCTTTTTAAGTATTTGCAATACACTACCGTCACAACCTAATCTGTCGCCGCCCGAAAACAAACCAGAGGCTACAATAACATTTTTTGCCAAAAAACTCATATTATCACATATAACCTTGTATTCCTTGCCAGAGGTTTGTATATTTGTAACCTTTGTTTCAAGATGGGTAATAACGCCTAAAGAATCTGCCGCAAAGCGCAAGCAATCAACTACAGAAGCCGCCTGTAATGAAGACGGATAGCCCTTATCCCCCTCAAAAGTAAACGGTACGCCTATGCTCAAAAAAAAGTCTTCACAAAATTTACGGTTGTATTTAGTAAGAGCTTCTCTGCAAAACTCTACGTCCTCGCCGTGGTAACGTGAAAGCTCTATATTTTTATTTGTAATATTGCAACGTCCGTTACCTGTAAGTGCCAGCTTTTTGCCAACCCTAGGTTGCGATTCAAAAACCCTTACGGAAAGCTCGGGCGCCTTTTGTTTAATGTATACTGCGGCGCATAAACCAGATGCCCCGCCACCTATTATAATTACATCAGTTATCATATACTTCCCCAATCCGTTTTAAGAGTAAGCGCTTATAATTTATACATTTAAATTATATTACCATATTTTTTAAAATTTTGCAAATTTACCTATATTTTATATAAAAAAATCAAAAATCATAA
>JAZREW010000064.1:0-23712 GCA_045661005.1 Acutalibacteraceae bacterium
GCAAACTGTATGTACATTCCGGGCAAAAACGATACAATATGCTACGACATACCAATTGCTAACGGCAGCGTATTCTCATCGTAACCAAAACAAAAGAAACGGGGTTCTGCAAATCCGAAGAACTCCGTTTCTTGAAAAAGGTGTTTTATGAAAAAAAGATATATTGCGACTGCGCTGATAATTGTTTTCGCAATTGTGTTGATTGTTGTTGGGGCAGTACATATAACAAATGCAAAAAAGGCTCAAAGAGTAAGAAAAATACCATATCAATTTTACGATTTTGATTGTGATGCTTCAGGTTTTATTTATACAGTTTCGCCTACCGAAAAGGGTCAGATTAAGAAGATAAACCTTAAAGGCTCTAATGTTTTACGTTTTAAAAAAGGTATTTCTGTAAATAGTGCAGAATCGTTTAATTTCGGTGACAGCGTTGCTTACTTAGATGAAGCAGGACATGAATTAAAGCGTATGTTTTCAAAGATAGCTGTTGATGAAAACGGATACGTTTATGCTGTGGATTCTGCTTATGGTCAAGTATATGTTTATGACGATAGTTGTAACGTTATAACTGTATTTGGTGGTGGCGTAGGCAGGGGAGACCGCAACGCTACTTTTGTTACTGCAAGCTCTATTGTTGTGGTAGACGGCAGAATCTGGATATCGGATTATGAGAAAAATAATATTACCGTTTTAACTAAAACCGAATACGGTAATGTTGTAATGGCTGCTCAAAACGAAACAGTGTTAGGTAATTTTGATACTGCAAAAAAGTTGTGGAAAGATGTTTTAAAATACAATTCAAATCATCAATTGGCGTATCGTGGCTTAGGACTTGCGGCACTTAATGAAAAAGATTATAAAGCCGCAATGAAATATGCAGAAATGGGATTAGACCAAGAAACATATTCAGCAGCCTACGGCCAGATTATGAACCAGTTCTTAAATAAGCATCTTTGGTGGATATTAATTATAGTAGTGGCTATTTTAGTTTTTGTTGTTATACGCTTTAGCCGCCCTTCAAAAAGGGATGAATATAACTTTGAAAAATCTCCTCAAATTGTAGATGCGTTGAAAATGTGCATTCATCCAATTGAAATTGCAAATAATATTCGCTACAAGAAAACCGGTTCGGTTCTTGTTGCATCAATAGTTTTAGGGTTGTTTTATCTAACTTCGGTTAGTGCTAAAACTTGGAGTGGCTTTATGTATACATTGCCAACTCAAAACTTTAATTTATTGTATGCGTTATTGGGTTCAGTAGGCGTTGTAATTCTTTGGGTTTTATGCCATTGGGGAGTATCTACCATATTTTCCGGCAAAGCAACCTTAAAAGTAATTTATATTACAACCTGCTATTGCTTGATTCCTTTAATTATGTACAATGTTTTATTTATTGTACTGTCTTATGTTGTTGTTCCTTCAAGCACATCTTTTGTTGGCATTTTGAGTATGATTTCATATTTATACGTAGCAATATTAATGATCAGCTCGTTTATAAATATTCAAGAATATAGTTTGGTTAAACTTTTCGGTGTTGCTATATTATCACTAGCCGGTATGGTGGGTGTAGCATTTTTATTGTTTATGACCTTTATTTTGGGTCAGAATTTTATAAGCTTTTTTATTAATATTGTAAGTGAGGCAATGTACCGATAAATCATAAGAAAGGAACGAGGATTTTTTAAATGAAAAAGTACGTTAATATAAGAGTATTGTCTTTTTTGTTGATATTGGCTACAATTGCGCTTAGTTTTACTGGTTGTGGCAATGATAAAAAAATCAGAGTTACAAAAGCGTATACTGCACCTAAAAATACAGAATCTGTTGATTCGGGTGATATATGCTCAAATGATAAATATATTCTTAGTTGGGACGATGAAAAGAAATGTGTTCTTTTAAACGATATTGCTAATGGAACACATTGGTCTTCTATACCATATTCCTATTACCAAGTTGAAGACCCATTTGGTGCGGGAATGGTTAGAATGCATTCTCCCATATACATTGAATATCTTGTAAACAACAATATTCGTACTTCTTATGCAAAAATTGATGCATTGAACGATGGTGTTGTTACGGCTGAAAAAATAGACAACGGAATAAGAGTTACTTATTATTTCACCGGAATAGAAATTAGTGTTCCTATAGATTATGTAATTTGTGAAGACGGTCTAGAAACACGCTTAGTTGTTGAAGAAATTACCGAGAAAAAGAATAAGATTTATAGTGTTTCTATATCTCCGTTTATGTGTGGCGTAAAAAACAATACAGATTCATATCTTTTTGTTCCTTCGGGTAGCGGTACACTTATGTATGTTGATGATACCGGAAGAAATACAAGAACAATTTCAGAACCGGTTTACGGTAGAGACAATTCAGTTTCATTAGACCAACAACTCTATAATGAAGCACTTGTTGCAATGCCTGTATATGGTGCAAAAAGTGAAGATAGTGCGGTTTGCGCCATTATAACTAAGGGCGCAGAGTGTGCAAGAATAGATGCTGAAGTAGGTAATGTGGAATACGGATATTCTTCTGTATACGCAACATTCCTTTTGCGTGGCACAAATAATCTTATTATTAATAATTCACAGGGCAACCAAACCCAAATTATGACCTGTACAGATGACTTGGTGGACACCGATTATTTTGCGGTAAGATATACACCACTTTCTGCTGAAAAGGCAAGTTATATAGGTATGGCTGACGTTTATCGTGATTGGCTAAAGGAACAATATAATTTAACCGAATCTGCCCAGAATGCATCAAACGTATATTTGAATTTTCTTGGCGGAGCTTTAGTGGAAAAAAATATGTTTGGAATAACATATAAGGATATGTGCGTTTCAACTACATATTCTGCTGTAAAGGAAATTGTTGAAGAAATTAAGGCTGAGACTACATCTGATGTTACCGTGCAAATTTCAGGCTTTGGTGAGAGCGGTTTAGATGTTGGCAAAATTGCAGGCGGAATGAAACTTTCTAAAGATTTTGGAACACCCGCTGATTTAATTGATTATTGTAAAAATGAAAATATAAAGTTATTTGTTGATTATGATGTTTTAGGCTATTCAAAAGGCGGAAAAGGTATAAGCCGTTATTCTGATGCGGCTGTAGCTGCAAATAAGTCTTACGCAATGCAATATCATTACTCAAAATCAACATACCTTAAAAATGATTATTCTTATTTTCTTGTTAAACGTACTGAAATTCAAAAAATCATAAACAATTTACTTAAAAAGAAAAGCACAGATGATGTTTTTGGAATTTCTCTTTCTTCACTTTGTTCTAAGTCTTATTCGGGATATCCTAATCCTACCGAATATAATAAATTGGGTTTTCAAAAGGAAACAATTTCTGCTATAGCCAAAATAAAAGAGGATAACAGGAACTTTTTGGCTAACAATGCATTTGATTATGCGGCGGTAAATGCCGACTATGTAATCGGTTGCCCAACTATTAGTTCACAGTTTGACGGGTATGATTGTGATATTCCTTTTTATGAGATAGCATTTAAAGGATTAAAACCAATAGCGGTTTCTTCTATAAATTATGCTATAAATCCACAAAAGCAGTTTTTAACTGCTATGGAGACAGGTAGTTCTTTAAGCTTTACCTTGTGTGACAACTGGTATAAAGAAATTTCTAATGCAGAGTTTTCGGCGTTTCAGTTCAGTTTGTACGAAAACTGGAAAGATGAGATTGTTAGAATGGAAAAAGAGTCTAATGAATGGCTAAACAATGTGAAAAATGCTTCTATTATAAGCCGTGAGCAGATAGCTAAAGATGTATATATTACAACATTCTCTAACCAGGCAAAAATAGTGACAAACTATTCATCTCAAGATATAGAAACACCAATGGGATTTGTAAAAGCAAACGATTTTGTTTATGTAATAGGTGAGTGATTATGAAAAAAAATAAAACAAAACTTTCATTAACCGCTAAAAGATCTTTGTATGGATTTACGTTTACAATTCCGTGGTTGGTTGGTTTCTTAAGCTTTTTTGTTGTTCCGCTTTGTGCTTCTATTTGGTATTCATTTAGTGATGTTAAGGTAAGTGCAGAAGGATTAGTTACAAAGTTTGTAAAACTAGAACATTGGAAATTTGTGTTTTTTGAATATGCAGGATATACTGACCAGCTTGCAGAATCAATAACTGCATTTTTGTACAAGCTACCGATTATTATTTTCTTAAGCGTTTGCCTTGCGGTTATACTTAATCAAAAATTCAAGGGACGCCCGATATTTCGTGTAATTTTCTTTATACCTGCAATTGTGGCTTCGGGCGTTGTTATGCAAATGTTTGCTGTAGACTCATCTTCCATGAGCTCTATGGATGGCGGAAATTCCTTCTTTTCAGGTGGAATTAATTTTGATGCGGTATTGGTAGGACTTGGCTTGCCACAGCAATTTACAAATATTCTTAATCAATACATTTCGCAGGTATCAAGCCTTGTTTGGAGTTGCGGTGTTCAAATTATTTTGATTTTATCGGGTTTGCAAAGCATACCACCACAGTTGTATGAAGCTTCTCATATTGAGGGTGCTACTTCATGGGAAAACTTTTGGTTTATTACTTTCCCAATGCTTTCAAACGTTTTATTGGTAGTTATATTTTACACAACAATAGATATATTTACTAATTCTGAAAATCCGGTTATGAACTCTGCTTACTATTTGATGATGCAAAAACAAAACTATGCAGACAGTTCGGTTATGCTTTGGGGCTACTTTATTATTGTAGGTGTGATTTTTTCATTAATTATGTTCTTAATGAATAAATTTATGCTTAAAAAATCCAACAGTTAAGAAAGGGGCGAGTCGATTGAACAAAAATAAGGTTGATATATTGAAAAAAAGATCTTCTTCAATATCTGTAAATTTGGTTCGCTATTTTTTCTTATTGTCGGTTTCTTATGTAGTATTATATCCAATAATTTTTATGGTTTGTAAATCTTTGATTTCCCCTGAAGACGCTATAGATGTAACTGTTGTTTGGTTACCCCGTACTTTTTCTTTAGAGAATTTTGAATGGGCTACAAAGGCTCTTGATTACTGGAAAACATTGGGAACTACTCTTAGGATTCAAGTATTAAGTGCTTTAATAGAAACGGTTACTTGCTCTTTTGTAGCATACGGATTAGCACGCTTTGATTTTAAAGGTAAAAATCTGATTTTCGGTTGTGTTTTACTTACCGTGCTGGTTCCTCCACAAGCAATTATTATTCCACTTTATTTGAATTATTCTGATTTTGATGTTTTGGGAATTTTATCTCTTTTGTCTAATATTACAGGAACAAATATGAAACTTAATCTGCTTAATACAGGGTGGAGCTTTTATTTGCCTGCAATATTAGGTGTTGGCTTAAAATCGGGATTGTTTGTATTTATTTATCGTCAATTTTTCATAAGCTTTCCAAGAGAGTTGGAAGAGGCTGCATCTATTGATGGTGCGGGTCCGTATTATACATTTTTCCGCATAGCAGTTCCATCTTCAGGTATAGCTTTTATTTGTGTTTTGATTTTCTCGTTAATTACATATTGGAACGATTATTATGTATCCGTAATGTTCTTTAAAGAAAACTTCCCGTTAGCAGTTGCTTTATCACAGATTAGCAGTACTGCGGGCTATGGCGGTGAAATATTCTCGGCGGATATTGCACAAAACATTAAAATGACTTCGTGCTTAATATTTATTTTACCTATGTTGGTTTTCTATTTGATTGTTCAACGTAAATTTATTCAAAGTATTGAAAGAGTCGGAATAGTTGGTTAATCTTTAGTGAAAAAAAGAGGATAGTAATGGACATTTTAAAGCTAGATGAAAACTTTAAGGTGGGGGAAAATTATAAGCGAGACGGATTGGTTTTTTATCCGATTTCAAAACCGCCCTTTAAAGTTCATGGTTTAATCAGAGAAGATAATGTTTACAGAAGAATGCCAAAAGCGATAGCGCAAAGTGTAAGCGAAGGCGTTGGGTGTATTAATGATGCTACTTGTGGCGGGCGTGTCAGATTTGTGACCGATAGCCCGGTAGTTGCTATAAACATTATTTATAACGGTGTAGCACGTATGTGTCATTTCTCTTTTCTTGGTAGTGCAGGGCTTGACATGTACGAAGAAAATCAATCGGGTATGACCCATGTTTTCTCGTTTATTCCGCAGGCAGATGTGGTTGAAGAGTTTAATTCTGTTAAAGAGTTCCCAAATTCTAAAAGCAGAAGTTTATGCATAAACTTGCCAACTTACAGCGGTGTTAAAGAAATGTATATTGGCATTAAAGAAGGGTCTAATTTATATTCGGCTGATGATTACAGTATTTCAAAACCTGTTGTTTTTTATGGTTCATCAATAACACAGGGTGCTTGCGCTTCACGACCGGGTAATGCGTATACTGCGATTCTATCCTCTCAATTAGGATTTGATTATATTAATTTAGGCTTTTCGGGTAATGCAAAGGGTGAAAAAGCAATGGCGGATTATATTGCTAATCTTTCAATGTCTGCTTTTGTTTATGATTATGATTATAATGCACCTAATGTAGAACATCTTGAAGATACACACAGCAAGATGTTTAAAATTATAAGAGAGGCAAATCCAGATTTGCCAATTTTAATGCTTTCAAGACCGAATCCGCATTTGAATCAAGACGAAATTAAAAGACGGGAAATTGTTAAGAAGACATATATTAATGCCATTGAAAATGGGGATAAAAATGTGTATTTCATTCCCGGCAATGAATTAATATTACAAATGTTTTCAGAAACTGCTCTTGTTGATTATGCTCACCCAAATGATAGTGGATTTGTTAGTATGGCAACTGTTATTAAAGATACTTTGAAAAAGATGCTTAATATATAAAGCAGGTGAAATGATGATTTATAAAAGTATTGAAACTAAATACTTGATTAAGGCTTCTGATGGTAATCCTAGAAATTCTGAAGCTAGCATTATAAAGCTTAACAATGGTGCTTTGTTTTTAGTGTATCAGCATTGCTATGAAAGTAAAAACGGTTCAAACGATCATGCTCTTAATAGTTTAAATGTATTGTATTCTTATGACGAGGGTATTACGTGGCAAGATGAAAGAGTTTTAATCAATACTCCCGAAAATTGTATAAATGTTTATAGTCCTAATCTGTTTCGTTTTGAAAACGGGGATTTAGGTTTAATTTATATGCTTCGTATGCACGAAGGCAAGTCTATTTTTGTTTTAAGATCTGAAGATGATGGTGAGAGTTTCTTTGAATATTCTAATGTAACTGAAAAAACAAATGCCAGCATTTCAAACGATTGTCTTCGCAGGTTGAGTAACGGCAGATTATTGTTACCTTCAACATATATGACGGGAGATTGGCCTAACGATACTAGCATTGTAAAACCATTTTATTCTGATGATGACGGTAAAACCTGGATTTCAAGTGAAACGATTATTGCTTTGCCTATGCGTGGTGCTATGGAACCGTTTGTTGCAGAAATTGGCGAAAACTATATAATAATGGTAATGCGTAATCAGTTGGGATCGGTTTTTAAATCTGTATCGTATGATGGTGGTGAGACTTGGAGCAAACCCCAAACTACAGGACTTATAGCGCCCGAATCCTGCCCATATTTAATAAATATACCAAACAGTAAAGCGATCCTGGTTGGGTGGAATAATTCGCAATATGATATGAATTGGGCAAGCCATTTTGGAAAAAGAACACCTTTAACTATTGCAATTAGTTATGATGGATTAGAAACTGCAGAAGAAGTTATAAATATTGAAAGCGATCCCAAAAGGGCTTTTACAAATATAGGTGCTACTTGGGTGACAGACAGCAAACTGTTGCTTACCTATTGGTCTACTAAATATTTTGAAAATGGTAGCTTTGGCGGACCAATAGATTTAAAACAGGCTTTAGTAGAAATAGATAGGGAAAAGCTGGAAGATTAATAAAGCAGGTGTTTTGATTGAAAAATTTTAAGGTTTATTTAAACGATTTTTTTCCAAAACTTCAAAAAAACGGATGTAACGCTTATTTTGAAGCTTTTATTCCGGTTGATTTAAAAGAAGAAAATAATAAGCGACCTTCGCTTGTGATTTGTCCCGGCGGCGGATATGGGCATGTTAGCGAAAGAGAATCGGAAGTAGTTGGCAATCATTTTTTGCCTTTAGGCTATAATGTTTTTATTTTAAAATATTCTGTTGCTCCTTTTGCTGTGTTTCCGCAACAGCTTTGTGAGCTTGCGGGATTAATAAAGCTAATTCATAAAAATTGTGATGAATGGAATTGTGATGTCAATCGAATCGCTCTAATGGGATTTTCTGCAGGCGGTCATTTAGCAGCACATTATTGTAATGCGTATAATTGGTCTCAAGTATGTTCAATAATGCAGGAAACTTATTCGGTGAGTGCCTGCATTTTATCTTATCCTGTTATTACTGCAGGTGAATTTTCACACAAAGGAAGCTTTATAAATTTGCTTGGCCACGAGTTAAGTGATGCTGAAATTGAAAAGTTTTCTTGTGAAAATATGGTTAGCGAGAATACACCGCCAACTTTTATTTGGCATACTGCGGCTGACTCTGCGGTTCCTGTGCAAAACAGTTTATTGTATGCTAATAAGCTATCAAAATACAATGTACCGTTTGAAATGCACATTTATCCATTTGGCAATCATGGTCTTTCAACTGCCGATTTGGCTACGAACCCTGAAATACCAAAGGAAATTGAACGTGTGCACGAATGGTTATGTAATGCAAAATCTTGGTTAAAAGATACATTTAATAAATAATTTTTGAATTTGAGATAGGGGTAAGAATTTAATATGATTATTAAACAGTATATTAAGGATTTTGAAAAATTAGGTTTTGGTATGTTCGTTCATTACGGATTATATAGCGTTATTGGTAGGGGTGAATGGGTTAAACAAAACTGCAATATGCCTTGGGACGAATACTTAGAAACCCTAAAGCAGTTTAATCCAAAATCGGATTGGGCGGCAGAGTTAGTAGCCGCCGCTAAAGATGCAGGCTGTAAGTATATTACTTTAACTACCAGACATCACGATGGTTTTTCATTGTATGATACCTGTGGGTTAAACGATTATGATGCGCCGCATATATGTGGCAGGGACCTGATAAAAGAGTTTGTTGATGAATGCCGTAAAGCAGATATAATTCCTTTCTTTTATCATACAATAATTGATTGGCATGAAGAAAGCTATCGAACAGACTTTAAAACATATTTAAAGTATTTAAGAGACAGTGTTGAAATTTTATGTAAAAATTACGGTAAAATTGGTGGTCTTTGGTTTGACGGTATGTGGGAAAAACCAAATGATGACTGGGAAGAAGATGCCCTTTACGGAATGATTCGTAAATATCAGCCAGAGGCTATGATAATTAATAATACAGGTATGTCACAAAGGGGTGCTTTAGGTCACATTGAATTAGATAGTGTTACCTTTGAGCGTGACAATCCTTCTCCAATTAATTTGGCAGATTCACCTAAATACATTGCAAGTGAAATGTGCGAAGTATTTGATGACCATTGGGGTTATGCAAAAAATGATTTTAACTATAAATCAATTGGTAATATAATAGAGACTTTTGCTTGTTGTCGCAAGTATAGATCTAATTTTCTTCTCAATGTTGGACCTAAAGGCGACGGTTCTTTAAGAACGATTGATAAGGGTATGTTAGAAATAATTGGCGATTGGGTAAGAATGAACGAAAAGGTACTAAGAACACCCGTACCTACCGATATTGTTGTTACTAACAAGCCGAAAGACTTTATTTTGCAAGAGGGGGATACTTACTATCTTTTTGTTCATGATTTGCAAATGTTTGCAGATTTGAACGTTGCCCTTTGCACAAAAATGGAATTAAAAGAAGAATTTGAATTTGATAAGAAAATAAAGTCAGTTCGCTGGATGGATAACCAAGAGGATTTGGATTACGTTCAAGACGGAGTGAATGTTACAATAACTACAAAACCATATAATTATGGTGAAAGCTACGTTGTTAGAATAATAGAAATTAAGGTTTAATTAAAACGTTTTTTGTTTTAGAAATAAAATATTTTTAAATGTGAGGTTTTATTATGAAAATGTTTGATGGTATGTATTCAGCACTTTTTTCTATTTATGATGAGAATTTGAATGTTAAGAAAAACTCTGTAAAACAGTTGATGGAGTATAATCAAAACAAAGGTTTGCAGGGATTTTATGTTGGCGGTGCTACCGGTGAATGTGTTGTTTTACCAAATAAAACTCGTATTCAAATGTTAGAAACTGCAATGGAATATAAAAAAGATAGCACCATTATAGCTCATATAGGTGCAGGTCATTGGGAAGATACTGTGGAATTAGCTAAACACGCTGAATCTCTTAATGTTGATGCAATTGCGTCTTTGCCACCTGCTTTAATGGCTTATTACAATGAAGAAGAGACTATAAATTATTACAAATCCTTATCAGAATTAACTACAAAGCCTTTAATGGCGTACATACAGGCATTCTATCAGGGTGATATTGTTAATCTAACAAGAAAACTTATGGAAATTCCAAATGTTGTGGGTATAAAATTAACTGTATCAAATTACTATCTTTTCGCTCGTTTAAGATCAGCTTTCCCTGATATAAATATACTTAACGGACCGGATGAATCTGTGTTAGCGGGACTTTCTATAGGCGCTAACGGTGCTATTGGTACTTCTTATAATCTTTTGCCGGGTGTTGCTACTGAACTTTATAATGCAGTTAAAAATAATGATTTGGTTTCAGCTAGAAAAAAGCAGTTTGTGCTTAACAAGGCTATAGATTCTTTAATAGGTAACAATATATCTGTTTGGAAAATGCCGTTAGAGGCTATTGGTATTGATACAGGATACACTGTTCATCCTGCCAAAATGCCAAGCGAAGAACGCAAAAAAGAATTACTTCAAATTTTAAAAGATAACGGAATTATAGGAGAAATGCTTAAATGATTTTTCTGCCGTTTATATTGTTAATAATTGCCTCTGTTTGTATTGGAGGTATGGCAGAATGCCGTAAGGGTTTTCAGGTAAGTAACGGTACCGGATTATATACAACCCTAATATTTTCTGTTTTGAATTCAGCGGCGGCAACCTTAATATGTTTATTTTTTATAAGAGAATATTCGTTTGAATTTGCCAGAATTGCTTTTTCGGCGTTTTATTCGGTGGCCACGGTAACTATATCCTCTTTTTGCTTGGTGGGTAGCGCTTGGGGTAATGTAACTCTTCTTATTGCGAGTGCTTCACTTGGTGGATTGGTTTGGCCATCTTTATTTGGTTTTATATTTGAACCGCAGGATAACAAAGTAACCATATTTAAAATTTTCGGTTTTATTTTTGCTTTTATATGCCTTGCTATTCTTTTTATATCTCCTAAAAATAATGATAGCAAGAACAATAAACAAAGCAAAAAATTTATTATAAGTTGTTTTTTAGTTTTTATTTTCCAAGGTTCGGCACTTATTATTTTTAAAATGATAAACAATTTGTTTGGAACAACTCAGTATTTTAATTTTATGGCAGAGTATATGCTGTTATCAGCGGTGCTGTGTTGTTTGCTGGCATGGATAATAAACAGAAAAGCTAAGGTTAAGGTAGAATACATAAAAATTTTAAAAAGCAAAAGCGCTTTATTCGCATTGGCTTATGCAATTTTGTTTTTTATTTCTGAATTTTTATCGCTTAAATGTGTTTCAATGGTACCGTTAACTTTTCAAGCACCCATGAGCTTTTGTATTCCTATTATTGTTACTGCGGTATTAGAAAGAGTAATTTATAAAACTAAAATTGATAAAAAAGAGATAGTCCAACTAGTATCTGCTATGATTGCTTGCATTTGCTTCGTGATTTGATCTTTTAATGTAGTATAGGTAAAGTTTTATCGTTTAATTAAATGTTTTGGAGACGTAATAATGAATTTGGTAAATTTAAAGATAAATTTTTTAGGTGACAGTATTACCGAAGGCGGTGGCGCTTCATGTTACAATAATTGTTATGTGAAACAGGTAGAGAAAAAGACCGGAGCTGTTTGCCGCAATTATGGTATTGGCGGAACTAGAATTGCACGCCAAAACAAACCTTCTGTGGAGCTGATATATGATCAGGATTTTTGTTCTAGAATTGATAAAATGGAGCAAGATGCAGATATAATTTCTGTATTTGGAGGCACTAATGATTTTGGCCATGGTGATGCTCCTATAGGCAGTATTGAAGATAAAACCCCTGATACTTTTTATGGAGCATTACATTTTCTTTACAGCAATTTAATAAAAAAATATCCTAATGCTTTAATTTTTGTTATTACCCCTTTGCATAGGCATGATGAGAATAACCCGAAAGGTGAGGGTAATAAAGAGTCTGACGGTCTTTTATTACGTGAATACGTTAAAATAATAAGAGAAGTGGCGGATTTTTATTCTTTGCCTGTTTTAGATTTATTCGCAAATTCTGGTATTTATCCTGAGATTGAAGCTCATAAAGAAAAGTACACAGTTGATGGTTTGCATCCAAATGATGTTGGTCACGACATTATTTCAAATATGGTAATTAAATTTATTGAGGAAAATATTAAAAATATCACCTAAAAGCGGAGGTTTTATAAATGGTTGTAGACAGTTTAAAAAACAGTAAATTATACGAAGGCTTGCATAAGGATTTTTCAAAGGTTTTTGAAACATTTGAAAAGATTGCAAAAGGCGATATAACTGATAAGATTGAATTAGTACCGGGCTGTGTTTGGGTGAACGCACCATCAACACTTAAAGAAGCAATAAAGGCAGAAGCATATGAGGCACATAGAGATTTTATTGATATTCATTATATTATTTCAGGTGCTGAGCAATTCGGGTATGCTAATACTGACAAATTAATTACAACAAAAGACTATGATAAAGATAACGATTATGAGTTGTTGGGCGGAGAAGGACAGCTTATTTCTTTACAAGCCGGTGATTTTTGCATAGTTTTTCCGCAAGATGCACATATTCCTGCAAGTGAAATTATTGGTGATGATAAGTTAGTTAGAGCAGTTGCTAAAATTAAACTATAGTTTTATCAATAAATGCAGATTTGTAAATAATATAAGTATAATTGAATCCGTACATAAAGGTATGTTTTATGATTTTCAAAAGAAAAAGAGAGAGGGCTTTTGGAAACATATGAATAAACTTTGCTCTTTGTGGGAGGAAGTGGTATAAAATTAGGTAATATTATTTTATTGTAGAAGAAGTATTGCTATAAAAACTATATATAAAAAAGAGTTGTGTCTTAACATTAGAACGCAACTCTTTTTTGTTATTTACCTTACTATTGCAAGGCTGTTTTAGTATTTAAAATATAGTTTTAAATATATTATTTCATACTATTTTCGTAAGATTCGATCATCTTTTTAACCATCTGACCGCCGATAGAGCCGGCCTGTTTAGATGTGAGATCGCCGTTATAACCCTGCTTTAAGTTAACGCCAACCTCGTTAGCTGCTTCCATCTTAAAACGGTTGAGTGCTTCTTTAGCCTCTGGTACTACATTCTTAGCCATTGTTAAATTCTCTCCTAAAATATTTGTTTTTGCGTTTGCAATATTATCTTGTGAATATTAAAAGTTTTTATTAAAGGTAATTTTTGCAGAGTTTGTATTTTTTTGTAAAAAGGTTGTT
Source organism: Acutalibacteraceae bacterium (assembly GCA_045661005.1). Classification (GTDB taxonomy): domain Bacteria; phylum Bacillota; class Clostridia; order Oscillospirales; family Acutalibacteraceae; genus UBA737. Next base: position 13,682 of record JAZREW010000064.1, read on the forward strand.
TTGATTTAAAATGTTACTAAATAATCATTTAAAATTATATTTTTAACGCTTTTTTTAGCGTAAATTAGTGGATTTTTTGTAAAATCGGCATTTTTTTATTGTTTTTTTAACATTAAATGATATATTTGCAATAAATATCCTTGAAAAAATAAATTTAATTGTTATAATAGATAAGTAGGGAATATGAAAAGGAGAAAGGTTAATGAAAAGAGTTCACCTAATATGTAACGCTCATTTGGATCCTGTTTGGCAATGGGATTGGGATGAGGGTGCAGCGGCGGCACTTGCTACTTTTTACAGCGCTGTACGTCTTGCTGATAAATATGATTATATTTTTTGTCATAATGAGGTTGTTCTTTACGAATATATAGAGCGATTTGATCCCGTACTTTTCAACGAAATTGCTGAGTTAGTAAAAATAGGAAAATGGCATATTATGGGTGGTTGGTATAATCAGCCGGACTGCTTGGTTCCTTCCGGTGAATCCTTTATACGCCAAATATCTTTAGGTAAAGAATATTTTAATGAAAAGTTTAATACATATCCTAAAACAGGTATTAACTTTGATGCTTTTGGTCACACTCGTGGATTAGCACAGATACTTAAAAAGTGCGGTTTTGAATCCTATTTGTTCTGCCGTCCTGAAAACTATTTCACATGGTTTAAGCAACTGCCACACGGACCTTTTATGTGGGAAGGATATGACGGTAGTAAAATCAAAGCACTTCGCCAAGAGGATGAAAATATTTATTGTACATTACCCGGCAAAGCGATTGAGGGTATTGTTCGCAAAACCGAAGTGTACGCAAACGATAAAGAAGACGATATTATTGTTCTTTGGGGTGTTGGCAATCACGGTGGTATAAATTCTGCTAAGGATTTGGATGATATAATCTGCCTTAAAGACGAGAAAAAAGGCGAATGGGAAATCATCCATTCTACACCTGATAATTATTTCAATTCTGTTGTACCTACAGAAGATTTTTCTGATGAAATTATTTCGTTTATAAAATCGTTTTCTTCAGTTAGCAAAATCAAGCAGGTTCATGACCGTCTTGAAAATGTGCTATACCGTGCTGAGCGTTTCTTATCAATGCTCGGTATTGCGGGAATTTATAAGTACGATAAAGAAATTTTCAAAAATGCTGAACGTATTCTTTGCGAATGCGAATTCCATGATTTACTTTCGGGTACTGCGGTTAAGTCTGGTACTGACACTACTGTTGAAAGGGTATTATTAGCCATTCAACAGGTAAATGGCGAATTCTTTAACGGATATTTCAAATTCAGCGCTATGTTGCCAAAAGCTAAGGACGGGGACGATAGCTTTGTTGTTGTTAATCCGCATCCTTACGAGGTAACAACTGTAGTTGAAACTGAATTGTTCGAGCCTAGACCAAGTCAGTATGCAATTAATATGTATGATTCTAACGGCAAGCCTGTAGATTTTCAGGTTATATTAGAAGAATCTATTATTAATTTCTCTCGTAGAAAGCGCTTGATTTACAAGTATACATATCCTGCAATGTCGGTTACACAGTTTGGTATTCATAGCGATGTTGTAGAAAAGGAAGCACCGAGATATGCCGGCGATACTTCTACAGATGATATCGTAATTAAGGACGATATTAAACAGATTAAAATCGGACGTAATACAGGTCTCATTGAAAGCTATATTCATGACGGTGTTGAGTATGCCCAAAAAGGTTTGTTCTGTCCTGTAATGTTCGAAGACAATGAAGACCCATGGGGTTGGTACTTGTATAAGCTTGGTACTGAACATCGTGCTATGAAGCTTGATAAGTCCGGCAAAGGCTTGTTTAAGGATTTAAAGGGCGTTACTATTTTAGAGGATGGCCCTGTACTTACTCAGGTAGAGGCATTGTTCAGTTTAGAAGAATCACACATTGTTGTAAACTATAAGTTCTACCATAATTTGCCTTACATTGATGTTAACGCACATGTTATATGGAACTCAAAGGGTAAGGGACTAAAGTTTAAGCTACCGCTTCGTGGTAAACAAGGTTTCTTTACACAAGCCGCCTACGGCACACAGTATAATAAGAATAACGGTTACGAAAAGCCAGGCAACAGATTTGTTGGTGTTGAAAACGGCGAAAAGGCCTTTGTTGTTTATAACCGTAGCGGTGTACATTCTTATTCAATGGAAGGCAGAAACCTTAATTTAACACTCTTTAATGGTTCTGCTTATTGCGCTCATCCTACTGATGAAGGTGTACCGATTATTATTGATGAAACTCGTTATACTCAGTTTATTGAAGTTGGAACACACGATTTCCAATTCCGTGTTGGTGTTAACGATGTATGCGAATGTGAGAGAATTTCTCAAGAATTCAATCAACCGCTTTATGGTTTGTTACACTTCCCACATGGAAATGGAAATCCACCAAAAGAGCTTGTTAAGGTTTCGAACAGTAACGTTACTGTATCTGCATTTAAGCGTAGAAATAATGGTACATACCTTGTAAGATTAAATAATAACTATAAGAAGAGTGCTGATACAACTCTTACAATTAATGGCGTTTCTAAGGAAATAAGATTCAAAAAGTATGAGTTTAAAACCTTTATTTATAACGGTAAAACCATTCGTGAATCTAAGGATGCGGCACTTTATTAAAAATTTAAATTCTTAAAAAGAAAAGCTTGAGTTACTCTTATCGGTTACTCAGGCTTTCTTTTTATAAATACTAAAATTATTGTTATAGAAAAAAGTTGAAAATATTTAATATTAGTGGTAAAATTAATTAAATATAATTTTTAATATATTATGGGGGAGTAGTATTATGATTAAAGATATAGTTGCTATTGATGTTCACTCACACATTAACCATGGAAGCAGATTTGAATCTACTCCGAACAGTAAATATTATAACGCAACGCTTGAATATCTTTTAGAGGTTAATAAGTCTTGTAATATTGGTAAAATGCTTTGTTCTACCTTTGCTTCGGTATCTAGAAAAAGCACAGAAGATATTGAATTAGAAAATGAATATTTGCTAGAGCTTTCGCAAAAGGTTGATCCGCTTTATCAATGGGTAGTTATTGACCCAAGAAATGATAATACATACAAGCAAGCTGAAAGAATGCTTAAAAGCAAAAAGTGTGTTGGAATTAAATTGCAGTCTGAAAGTCATCACTACAGAATAGAAGATTACGGCGACGAGATATTTTCGTTTGCAAATGAACATTCTGCAATAGTGCTTATTCACCCCGAAAAAGGCCCTGATTACATTTTGCCTTTTGCCGATAAATATTCTAATGCTACCTTTGTAATGGCTCACATGGGCACATGGGGAGATGATTTTGAAGGTAACGCCATAGAATTTTCAAAACACAACAACATATATCTTGATACGTCCGGATCTGCAAGTACACAGAACAGGGTGGTTGAAGAGGTAGTAAGCCGAGTAGGTTCAGAAAGAATTTTATTTGGTACTGATACCTATGCCGGCGGTTTTCAGCGCGGAAGAATAGAGTATGCGCTTATTTCTGAAAAAGATAAAGAGAATATTTTAAGAAATAATGCAGAGAAGTTATTTGAAAAAAATTTTAAATAATTAAAACAAATATTTAAAGGGTGGTGAAAATATGGCACTTAAAAAATGGTGTGTATCTGAATATGATAAAGCGCTTGCAAAAGAATTGGCAATGGAATGTGATATTGATCCCATTGTAGCTTTGATTGCGTCTTCTCGTGGATATACAGACCCTATGGAATTGGAACAGTTTTTAGGTGAAGAACCATATTTTACCGACCCTACAGAAATGGCTGATATTATTTTAGCCTCTGAAATTATAAATGCAGTAATCGAAAACGGGGAAAAAATCGCCGTTTATGGTGATTATGATTGTGACGGCGTTACGGCAACTGCTTTAATGTATAGCTACCTTAAAACCAGAAACGCAGATTGTATTTATTATATACCCGACCGTTTTACAGAGGGTTACGGTATGAATTGTGCGGCTGTTGAATATCTTGCTGATAACGGCGTTAGGTTGATTATTACCGTAGATAACGGTATAAAGTGCTTTGAAGAAATAGAGCTTGCAAACAAGCTTGGTATGACGGTGGTTGTTACTGACCATCATTTGCCTGACGATACTTTACCTGCCGCAGCAGCAGTTGTGGACCCGCATAGAAACGATTGCCCTTCTAACTTTAAAGAAATTTGCGGCGCACAGGTAGCTTTTCGCTTGATTTGTGTTTTAGAAAATAAAGAACCCGAAGAATTATTGCCTTATTTTGCTGATATTTTATCTTTAGCGGTTATGGCAGACATTATGCCTTTAACACTTGAAAACAGAAGTATTGTAAAATATGGAAATAATAAAATAAAAGCTTCACCCATAACAGGAATTTCAGCTTTGCTTAATGTTGCAGGTATAGCGCAAAACTCTGTAAATGCTTCTAGAATTGCTTTTGGTTTAACACCACGTATTAATGCGGCGGGTAGAATGGGCAAGGCTGACAGGGCGGTAGAACTGCTTATTAGCGAAAATATGATGGAAGCTTTAGGAATAGCTAACGAAATAGATGAGGATAATTCTAAGCGCCAAACCATTGAAAAAAAGATATTTGAAGATGCTGTTCGTATTATTGAAAGCGAAGGATTAATGCACGACCGTGTGATAGTAGTGTGCGGCGATTCTTGGCATCATGGTGTAGTTGGTATTGCCGCCGCACGTGTGGCAGAGCGTTATGGTGCGCCCGCAATCTTGCTTTCTAGTGACGGTGAGCTTGCAATGGGTTCGGGCAGAAGTATTGAAGGATTTTCTTTGTATGATGCTTTAAACGCTTGCAGTGACATTTTGCTAAAATTTGGCGGGCATGAACAGGCAGCAGGCATTACTTTAAAAACTGATAGTATAGACGAATTGCGTAAAAATATAAATGAATATGCTTGCAGTTGTGAGTATGCAGTACCTACGCTAAAGCTTGATTGTAAGCTTAATCCTGCGGCAATTACACTTGATTTAGCATTTGCTATTGAACAGTTAGAGCCATTTGGTTATGGAAATGCTACACCTGTTTTTGGTGTGTATGGTGTTACATTGCAACGTATTACGCCAATAGGAAATAATAAGCATTTAAGACTTTTGTTTTCAAAAGGTGAAAATTCTTTTCAGGCTTTGCTTTTCGGCGTAACAACCGAAATGTTTTGTTTTGAAATTGGAGATAAGCTTGATTTGGCAATAAATGTTGAAAGCAATTATTATAGAGATGAGTATTCTGTTTCGGTTCATATAAAGGCTATAAGAATTAGCGAAATAGATGATGATAAACTTTTTGATGGTTTATGTGCCTACAATGATTTTTTAACAGAAAAAAGTTCGGATGTTTCTCTTATTTTACCGTCACGTGAGGATGTTGGTGTGATTTATAAATACATCAGCGAAAAACCTGTTTTACCTGAACGTGTAAAATATGCTTTTATTAATAAAATAGGCTATGCTAAAACACTTGCGGCGCTTAAAACACTTGAAGAATTAAAGCTTATAGAAATTTCAGAAAAAGGTTTATATTATGCACCTAAGGGCGTTGAAAAAACAGCATTAACTAATGCCCCAATATATAAAAAGATGATTGAAAGGAGCGGCAAAAATGAATAAACAGCAAACTAAAGATTATAACGAGCTATATTCCGTAATGCTTAGCGTTAGCGCAGAATTTGATTTTGATATGGTCAAACGTGCTTTCGAGCGTTGTGTTGTCGCTCATGAAGGTCAAAAAAGATGTACTAATGAGGATTATTATATACATCCATTTAATGTTGCAAAGATTATAGTTTCGCTGGGAATGGATAGTGAATCTATTGCCGCCGCACTTTTGCATGACGTTGTAGAAGATACTGACGCTACTGTTGACGATATTAAAGAAGAATTTGGCGCAGAAGTTGCTTTGCTTGTAGACGGTGTTACCAAAATTGGTAGACTTAACTTTTCTACAAAAGAACAGCAACAGGCAGAATCACTTAGAAAAATGCTTATTGCAATGGGTCAGGATATACGTGTAATAATTATTAAGCTTGCTGACCGGCTTCACAATATGCGTACTATTGATGCTATGCCAGAACAAAAGCAAAGGGATAAATCGGTAGAAACACTTGAAATATATGCACCTATAGCGCATAGACTAGGTATTCGACCTGTAAAAGAGGAGCTAGAGGATTTAGCAATTAAGCATTTGGATCCTGTAGCATATACAGAAATTGAAAATTCACTTTCTCTTCGCACTCAGCAAAGAGAACAGATTTTGCATGACATAAAGTCTCGTATTGAAGAACGCCTTGCAGAAGAAATGCCTGGTGTTAGATTGGCTTTTCAAAGCCGTGTAAAATCTATACACGGTATTTACCGTAAGATGTATGTACAGGGTAGAGATTTTGATGAAATATATGATATTTATGCTATACGTATAATAACCGATACTGTGGCTGACTGTTATAATGTGCTGGGTATTATGCATGATATGTTTCGTCCTATTCCGAATAGATTTAAGGATTATATTTCAACCCCTAAGCCTAATTTTTATCAATCGCTGCACACTACTGTAATCAGCCGTGCTGAAATACCGTTTGAAATTCAAATACGTACATTTGATATGCACCACACAGCCGAATTTGGTATTGCGGCGCATTGGAAATATAAAGAGGGTATAACCGAAAACGATAAACGCCTAGAAGACCGACTTGCCTGGATAAGACAGATTTTGGATAGTCAATCTTCAACCGAAGACGCTACCGATATTGTGCGTAGTATTAAGGTTGATCTTTCGCAAGAAGATGTTTTTGCAGTTACACCAAAGGGCGATGTAATAAATCTTCCTGTAGGCGGTACTGTTGTTGACTTTGCGTTTGCCATACATTCAGCAGTTGGTACAAGAATGGTGGGCGCTAAGGTTGACGGTAAAATTGTGCCAATAAATCACGAGGTTAAAACCGGTGAGGTTATAGAAATTCTTACTACAAATCAGGTGGGTCACGGTCCTAGCAGAGATTGGCTAAATATTGCGGTTACTTCTCAAGCAAAGGCTAAAATCAGGTCTTGGTTTAAAAAAGAAAAGCGAGAAGAGAATATTGCTTCGGGTAAGCTCGATTTTGAAAGAGAGCTTAGAAGAAACAGTATTGAAATTGCAGAAGAAATTTATGATGGATATATGGATGAGCTTGCAAAAAAATGCCGTTTTGCGAATGTAGATGAATTTTTTGCGGCAATTGGTTACGGCGGTTTATTGCTTTCTAAAATAATTCCACGTGTAAAAGATGATTTTAATAAGAAAATTGCGGCGGCAAAGGTTCCTGAAATTGTGCCGGTTGAAAAGAGCAAAATTGCTAAGTCTACAGACGGTGTAATAGTAGAGGGAATTGATAATTGCTTAATTAAGCTTTCAAAATGCTGTGCACCACTTCCGGGTGATGATATTATTGGTTTTATTACCCGTGGTCACGGTGTTTCTATTCATAAGCGTGATTGCAACAATGTGCCTAAAAACATTGCAGATGCTGAAGAACCTGAGCGTTGGATTTCGGCTTATTGGGACGGTACTAAAACCGAGGCGTTTACTTCGACATTACAGGCAATGTTTATTGACCGTGGCGGCATAGTTGTTGATGTAATGAATGCGGTTAACAATATGCGTGTGCCTGTGCATAGCATTAGTGCCAGAGAAACAAGCAAGGGCAATTGTATTGTTGTGCTTACAATTAGTGCAGAAAGTGTTGAACATTTGCGTAGCATTATTGCACGTATAGAAAAAATTCCGGGTGCATATAGCGTAGAAAGGATTAATCAGTAATGAAAGCAGTTATACAAAGAGTGACTTCTGCTTCGGTTGAGGTGGATGGTAATATTGTAGGCTCTTGCAATAAAGGATATATGATTTTGCTTGGTGCGGCTGATGGTGATACCGAGGCAGATGTAGACATTATAGCCCGCAAAATAGCTAATTTAAGGGTGTTTTGCGATGAAGAAGATAAAATGAATTTATCTATTCTTGATATTGATGGCGAAATACTTGCAATTTCACAGTTCACCCTTTTGGCTGATGTTAAAAAGGGCAACAGGCCTTCCTTTATAAATGCGCTTGAACCTGTTAGTGCAGAGAAACTGTATGAGCTTTTTTGTGAAAAGCTTATTGAAAACGGTGTTAAGCGTGTTGAAAAGGGCGTTTTTGGTGCCGATATGAAGGTTAGCCTTGTAAACGATGGCCCTGTAACTATTATTTATGATACAGAGATTTGGAGAAAAAATGGAAATTAAATGTTTGCCGTTAGGCGAAATACAAACAAACTGCTATTTAATATCTACCGCAAAGAGTGCTTTGGTTATTGACCCGGGTTTTAAATCCTTAAAGGTAGAAGAATTTTTATTAGATAATAAGGATAAAGAATGCTTAATATTGCTGACTCACGCTCATTTTGACCATATAGGCGGTGCGTTAACTTTAAGAGAAAACACAGGCGTTAAAATTGCAATAGGAGCTATTGAAAACCCATCACTTTCGGATAAAAACATAAATTTGTGTAATTTGTTCGGTGCTGATATTGAGCCGTTTAGCGCAGACATTTTATTAGAAGATAATAGCGAAGTAACGGTTGGGGATATTACCTTTAAGGTATTACATACTCCCGGTCATACCGCAGGCGGTGTTTCATATCTTTTCGGCGATATTCTTTTCTCGGGGGATACTTTGTTTCATTTGTCGGTAGGGCGTACAGATTTCCCACAGGGAGATTTTGAAATACTTTCTAAATCTGTAAATAGACTTTATGAGCTAGACGGTGATACAATAGTTCTTTCGGGTCACGGTGAGCAAACTACTATTGCTTATGAAAAACAGTTTAACCCTTATATATGATAGGATATTAAAATGAAGTTTTGTTTAATTAATCATTCTTTTCGTTATGAGCTTGAAAAGCTTATAAGAATTTTTTTACCGTTTGAAAAAATAGAGTTTACCGATAATGTTGAGATAACCGATTGTTGTTGTGTTACTACAATTGCGAAAATCGACAATGATACTTTTGCTAAGGCCGAACTGTATTTAAACGGTAAAACTTATGTTAATACTATAAAGGTTGAAAATGGCGTTGAAGAATATGAAAACGAATGCGAATTGCGTTTGGCGCTTGCTCTTTATGAATGCTTTAAAGATGCTACAGGTTACACACCGCAATGGGGAATACTTACAGGTATAAGACCCGCAAAGTTGTTTTCACGTCTTTGTAGCAGTATGGGTGCTAAAGAGGCAGAGGATTATTTTAAAAACGCATTTATGGTGAACGATAAGAAGATTTCACTTTGTAAATCTGCCGTTAGCGGAGAAGACAAGATAATTTCTCTTTCAAAACCGAATTCTTTTAGCCTTTATATTTCTATTCCTTTTTGTCCTACCAGATGTTCTTATTGCTCGTTTGTTTCGCATTCGGTATCACAGGCTAAAAAGCTTATACCGCAATATGTTGATATGCTTTGCAGTGAGCTTATAGCTACTGCAAATATAGCTAAAGACAATGGTCTGTTGCTTGAAACTATCTATATTGGTGGCGGTACACCCACTGCTATAAGCGCTACAGAGCTTGAAAAGATAATGCTTACTGTAAGTGAGAATTTTAATCTGGAGCATTTGCGTGAATATACAGTAGAAGCGGGCAGACCTGATACTATAACTAAAGAAAAGTTAGCGGTTATTAAGCATTGCGGTGCTACAAGAATAAGTATAAACCCGCAAACTATGAATGATGAAGTGCTTGAGTATATCGGCAGAAAGCATACCTCTGCTCAAACGATTGAAGCTTTCAAGCTTGCCAGAGAAGTTGGATTTGATAATATAAATATGAATTTAATTGCCGGTTTGCCTTCTGTCACTACCGAAAGCTTTGAAAATACAGTTAATAAAGTGTTGGAATTACAACCCGAAAGCGTTACGGTACATTCACTATCTCTAAAACGCTCTTCTACTATGACTAAAAACGGTGAGTTGCCTGAAAACAGTATAGGCGAAACGGCGT
>JAZREW010000065.1:0-12651 GCA_045661005.1 Acutalibacteraceae bacterium
ATTACGCTCGTGATAAGGATGCTGTTGTAGCTTCAATGCTTATATGCGAAATGACCGCTTACTATCGTAAGCAAGGCAAAACACTTGCAGAGATAATGGATGAAATTCATAAGAAACATGGTTATTTCTACGATACTCAGATTAGCTTTACCTGCGAAGGAAAAACCGGTATGGAAAAAATTAAATCCATGATGGCTGATTTGCGTGAAAATCCACCAAAAGAAATTATTGGTAGCACGGTTGTAAAAATTAATGACTATGAAAAATCGGTTTCTTTAGATGTTAATAATAATACCGAAACCATTCTTACCCTACCAAAATCAAACGTGATTTGTTTCTTTATGGAAAACGGTTGCACACTTACTGTTCGTCCATCAGGTACCGAGCCTAAAATCAAAGTTTATCTTGGTGCAGTTGGTCCTACTTATGAAGAGTCTGAAAAAATTAAAGACCAGCTAATCGAAGCCGGAACAAAGCTTTTAGGTTTTTAAATAAATAACAAACCAAAATCCCAAAGAGGTTATTCACCTTTTTGGGATTTTTTATATAAATAAAAATGCACATATGCCAACGACACATGTGCTTTTTATGGATAGTTTGAACTTAATGACACGAATGAAAGGGCTCTGAAAACCGGAGATTATTCTAATTGATTACCGCAATGCGGACAATATCTTGAAAACCAAGGGAGTTTCCAAAAAAATGTATTACACTGTGGACAACGCCACCAAAAATACAACAAAATACAAAATAAAATCAAAAAGATTATAAGGATCGATACTCCTAATCCGGTTGTAGTAAAGAATGTATAAAATATAATCAATGCTACAGAAAATATTGCTGTTATTATATTCAAAATCATTCGTCTTATTCTAAACGGAAGTTTTGATTGTTTCATAAAATCACCGCCTGAGGGTATTATATCATAAAAACGGCGAAGGCGCAAGGCATAGTGATATTTTTGCCGTTGGCAAAAGTGATATTATATTCGCCTCTTAACTGCCCGAAGGGCAATATCACTCGGCATTAGCCGAATATCACTGCGCAGCAATATAACTCGCCGCAGGCGAATATAACTGAAAAAACTCATGTTCTTTCGAACAAGAGTTTTTTCAGTCTTTTCGTCCATAAAATACGAACAATGCATTTTCAAATTAAAGTCTTTAGTTCAACTATGGGTGGTGTGTAAGAATTTTACTTATTAAATATATTCAGTTGTGTAGTTCAAAAGTTTTAGTATTATATGCGAGAAGAATTTCACCCGTATGCGGTTTTGAAAGCACCAAATAAAACTCGTCACCATAATCAGAGCTTTCATAAACTGCTAAATGCCGCATAGAACTCCTAGAATAACTCAAATCCGGAATCATATATATACCATAATTTAAAAAATATAAACGAGCATATCCTCTGTTTCGTATACGTCTATAACGTCTTTTTTCTTTAGAAATCATTTTATCTTTAACAATACTATCAGTATTGTGTAATGCTTTATGCAATTTGATAATATCTAAAACTTGAAAAACTACTAAACACAACATAACAGCAGCAAAGCAACCAAACGCTATTTTATAGAATAACAATGATATAGGTATCCACAATAAAATCGCAAGAAAGAGAAAAACAACAAAAGTGAGTTCAACAAGTTCAATGCATCTATCTTTAAGTAACTTTTTCAAATCAAACTTAATCTTTTCAATAGTAAGTTGTTCCTTTTGCATTTTATCACCGCCTTTAGGTGTATTATAGCATAAAAGTGGCGAAGCCATGCCGAACTTATTACCTCTTACTTATTACTTATTACTTCCCAAAAATCCCGTAAGGAATTTTGGCTGAGGTAAGAGTGAAGAGGTAAGAAGTAAAAAGTAAAAATCCCGCCCACCTACGTGAACGGGATTTTTGGTCCGAGTGACAGGACTTGAACCTGCGGCCTCTTGACCCCCAGTCAAGCGCGCTACCAGCTGCGCCACACCCGGAAATATACTCGGTAAGAACCGAACAAAATACATTATACCATTATTTTAAAATTTGTCAACAAAAAATTGATAATATTTTAAAATAATGGTAAAAAAAGAAAAACTTAAAAATTTTAATCTAATAACGCATAAATTTCGCTGTGTACAGCTAAGGTTTGCGAGCAAGCAGTAGCACCACCGGCCGCCAAACCTAATTTCAATGCATAATCGTAGCCATTTGAAAAGCCTGCTAAAAATCCGGCAACCATAGAATCGCCAGCACCAACAGTATTAACAGGTTTACCACCTAAAGCTGATTGACGATGCACAACACAGAATTCGTCAATCAGAACTGCACCCTCGCCACCAAGAGAAACCAAAACATTCACAGCACCTTTAGACTTTAATTCTTGTGCGGCTAAAATTATTTCTTCAACGGTGTTAAGCTTTTTATTACAAATTTCTTCAAGCTCATGAAGATTAGGCTTAATTAAAAAAGGTTTATATTTAAGAACGTTTAGTAACAAATCACCGGTAGCATCTACAACAAAACGAATATTTTTGCCACAAAGCATTTCCAATATTTTTTCATATATATCAGCCGGTACACCGCTAGGCACACTACCCGCAAGAACTAAAACATCACCATCAACCAATAAACTAAGTTTGTTTAAAAGCTTTTCAACATCACATTTAGAAATTACAGGACCTTGGGCGTTAATTTCGGTTTCATTAGCGCCCTTAATTTTCACATTAATTCTGGTAGTACCATTACAAACTTCTAAAAAATCAGTATTAATACCGGCGTTTTTGACCTTTTTATTAAGCTCTTCACCTGTAAATCCTGCAACAAAGCCTAAAGCAGTATTAGAAACTTCTAACTGCGAAAGAACAAAAGAAACGTTAATACCTTTGCCACCAAAATGAATTTCTTCAGAAAAAGAGCGGTTGGTCTTCCCTGTTTCAAAATCATTAAGATGCATTATGTAATCAAGTGCAGGATTAAAGGTTACGGTGTAAATCACAAAACTACCTCTTTATTAATCAAAAATAATCTTTGCAATATCCTCAAGTGTATTTTCGTAATGCTGGCAGAAATCCAAAGTACCGCCTTTTGCTATGTTGCCACCAGCAAGACCTATTGTAGTATAACCTGCAATTCGTGCAGAACAAGCGCCTGCGCCACTATCTTCAATAGCAACAACAGAATTTCTTTCCTCAAAAGGAATTCCTAAACCATAAACGCCTGTTTCAGAATATACCCAAGGATGAGGTTTAATCGGGAACTCGCTCATGTTACCGGTTTGACCTTTTTTGAATGCGTTACCTGCGGTAATGATTGCATCATAAAACTCAACAGGATCGCCCATATCAAGAGTTCTGAATGCTGAAATAATTTCAGGCATTGCCTTTTCATAAAGACCTGAAGTAACAAGACCTATCTTAACACCCTTGTCTTTAAGCAAATACAAAAAGTCTTTCAAACCTTCGGTAGGTGTAAAGGCATCCTTATGACCTCTACCCTGCATAATTTCTTTAAGCTCAAAATCAACCTTTTCATAATAGATTTTGCGAGCATCAGCAAGCTTTTTATCAGGACAGTATTTTTCAATACAATAGCATAAATGTTCAGAAACACTATGACCTGCAACAAAAGGAGCATCAGCCTCTTCTAAAGTGAATTTAGGATTATTCATTAATGTTGCCATTGATTGCTCAATAACATACATCCAGAATTCCTCACTTTTAACGCTTGTACCATCCAAATCCATTAAAACAGCCTTAACGGGCTTTTCTAATGAAACAGGATAAATTGGATAAAAAGCATTGTATCTTAAAACCGATGGCACGCAAGCTATAGTTTTATCACTAAAGCCAACCAGTTCAACCTTTTTATCTGGTGTAGTAACAATGGCATTTACACCATCCTTACCCACGGTAAATTCATTATTTGTTGTTGTATTAATTTCAGTAAGCATACTGTCTTTACTGATTTCACCAAAATCAACAAGATTTATTGTTCTTTCCATATAAAATCCCCCTAAACGAAGCGAATTTGAAAATAGTTTTTAAAATCTAATATCTAAAATTGTAAATGGTACAAAATTACAATCAATCTTAAAAATATGATCTCCCTAAATACATTATAACATAAAAAGAAATATAATCAACAAAAAAATTAATAATTATTATATTCTTCTAAAATACCTAGCACAACATACCGATAACGGTCATCTTTACTGTAACAAGTAGAAAGTGTAACAACTGTTTCCCCTTGTGTGTATTCAACATTTGAAGAAAAGGTGGAATTATTTTTTGCATCATTCATATAATTCAAAAAATCGTCTTCGTCTGAATTAATTTCAAATGTTTCAGAATCAGTAGAAGCAACAAAACCGGCATATAAATTAAGAATGTATTTACATTCAGGTGTAAAATAATAAATTACAGGGTTTTGTTCGTAAAATTCTTGAGTTTTATAATTTTCAAGACTTGTAAACATTGTGCCACTTTTCATATTATGACCGTATATGATATAATTCATATCTGTTTTAAGCTCGGCATTTCTGTAATCAACAAAAATACTTCCGTCTTGATTATAACTGCCGTCGAGCAACCTGCGTAAATATTGATTGTTAGTATCTCCTTGCAAAACCGGGTAATTAATCGGTGTATTTGGCAAATAAATCCATCCAACAACATCGCTGTTTTTAGACCTTAGTGTTTCAAAATCAACATCAAATAAGTTTGAATTTTCTTTTTCTTCACTAACATTGTCCTGCTTAATTATTACTTCGTTTGCAACACTGTTATATGTTTTTTTAGAAACATAAAGCTCGTAATAATACGAAGTAATTTTATAGGCAGAAAAAACAAACAAGCCTGAAAACAGTATAATAAATATCAGACTTAAAATTCTTACTTTTTTCATATCTCATCCCAAAAATATTTACAAAACTATATTTTAATTGTATAATAATCTTGCAAAAAAGTCAACAAGGAGCAAGCTTATGAAACTTATTGATAATATCACACAAAAAATCAAAGCCGATGTTGTTGTAATTGGTGGCGGTACTGCCGGTGTTTTTGCCGCTATTTCTGCTGCAAAGCTTGGTGCAAAAACTGTTTTAATAGAAAAAAATAATATCCTAGGCGGTACTGTTACGGTAGCTAACGTTAACTACCCCGGTCTTTTCTTTGCTTGGGGCGAACAGATAATTTCAGGTCCTTGTTGGGAAGCTATAATGCGAACTGTTGAGCTAGGCGGTGCTAAACTGCCGGAAATTTCTTTCAAACCCGAATGTCATTGGTTTGAACAAATTAAACTGAACAGGTTTATTTTCACCAATGTCTTGTTTCAAATGTGTGAAGAATGCGGCGTAGAAGTAATTTGTAACTCTATGGTTTCTTCTGCTTTAGAAAACGAAAAATGTGTTGAATTATTAATTACCGAGAAATGCGGCTTAAAATATATAGAAACTAAATCAGTTATAGACGCCACAGGCGATGCAAACCTGACAAAAATTATGGGATACCCTGTTGAAAGTAATGAAATTCTTCAACCTGCAACCCTTCAAAACCATATAACCGGATATAAACTCACAAAAGAAATCGAACAAGAAATTATTTCAAAATTTGATTGTAAGATTTTACCAAAGCAGGTTACACCCGAAAAATTAATTGATTATCTTAAACGAAATATCATTGATATGCATATTCCTACATCAAATGCTGATACTTCTTCGGGTAAAACAAATTTAAATAAATTAGCTTTATACGAAAATTTGAAAATTTATAAGTTTTTTAAAACAATTAATGGTCTTGAAAATATTGAAATAGACTATTTTGCCGACGAAACCGGAGTTAGAGAAACTAACAGAATAGTTGGTGAAACAGTAATTACTGCCGATGATTACATTAACGGCAAGTTTTATAAAGATTCTGTTTGCTTTGCATTTTACCCAATTGATTTACATGTTATGAATGGCATTGAACAGCAATTTCATAAAGAAAATATTGTTTCTAAAATACCTTTTTCTGCTTTAATTCCAAAGAACTCTAATCGACTATTATGCGCAGGAAGATGCATATCTTCTGACAGGCTTGCTAATAGTGCAATTCGTGTTGAGGCGGTTTGTATGGCTACAGGTCAAGTAGCAGGTTGTGCCGCCGCTTTGTTGGCACAAAACAATAAGCTTGTATCTGATGTTGATTACAATGAATTATGTGAGAATTTAAAGCGAATCGGTGCTATCGTACCAGAATCTGATTAATTCATAAAATTTAAAAATGCGTGTTGCTTTTTTAAGCTATAAATGATATAATTTATATTGTATTAATTGTATTCTATTTTTAAGGAGAATATTTATGAAAAAAATATTTGCATTACTTTTAGTAATTTTAGTTACCTTTACTTTTGTAGCATGCAACAAAAGTAAAGAAGATTATTCTTATTACGAAGAAGAAATCATTGGCACAATAAAACCCGGCACCGATAATGCTGACGATACAAATTCCGTTAACGAAAATACTGATACTGTTTCAAATACTAATGAGAACAATGGTACTTCTGCGAATAAGCAAACTACTACAACTTCAAGCTCTCAGGGTTCTAATAATACCGATGCTAATCATACACACAGCTATTCTGCCGCAACCTGTACTGCACCAGCTACCTGTTCTTGCGGTGCTACAACCGGAAAAAAGGCTGAACACACATGGCAAGATGCTACCTGCACTACCCCTAAAACCTGTACTGTTTGTAAAACAACAAAAGGTTCTGCTTCGGCACACAAATATAAAAACGGAAAATGTACTGTTTGTGGCCAAAACAAACCGGTTGACATTAACACTTTAATGAGTGGCGGTGTTTTTGTTGGCAATTTACAAAACGGAAATAAAGCTTACGGTATTTCTTTTTCAGACAGAAGTGCCGATGGACTTCAAAATGGTTTCCGCACCTTCTTGTATTCATACGATTTAGTAGATGATGAAAGCATTAAACACACAGAAACTATTAATATTAACAACAAAAAGTATTTTGTAACAAACTCCACACAAGAAGAACAAAGTATTGAAATTCAAGGAACCGAAGTTCATGTTACAAATAAGGATACTGATGCGGTTTTATTAAAGCTTTCTTATTTTGATAACCAACTTACAATTATTGAATCCACCCTACCGAATTATCCGGTAAACACCGTATTTACTGCAAAATAATATGTATTTTAAAAGAACGCTAAACGAAGTCGTTTAGCGTTCTTTTTTTAATTTTGTATAGTTCTATCTATTATCATTTTTTTTAGTTCGTCGCTTAGATTGTTAAAATATTCAGAATATCCACCAACACGAACTATAAGATTGCGATGATTATCAGGATTATTATATGCTTCTTCTAAAATTTGGCGTGTAGTACAAGTTATCTGCATTTGAATACCGCCTTGCTCAAAATAACATAAAATAAGCGATTTAATTATATCATCACTAAAATTTGGATTAATATTAAAATTAAGTATCGGTGTGCCTAAGGCAGACTTTAAATCTAAAGCCGTTACGCTGTTTAATAAGGCAGTAGGTCCAAAAATATCTTTGCCGAATATGGCGCCAAGCGAATCACAAAGCGGTGCTCCTTTTTTTCTTCCGTCCGGTGTAGCACCGATTCCCTCACCTGCTGCAACTTGTGATAAAAATTGAATTGATGCCGGAATAAAGCCATCACCGAAATAGGTTTTCTTGCCCTCTAGCATTGAAAAAATATCACTTGAAATTCTGGCAGAAAATTCATTTACCTCAATATTATCGGTACCATAGCAAACTTCGTGATTTTTGCAAACATCTAAAAATTCAAGATTTTTATTCTTTAAATTATCAATAAATTCACTTGCAGAATATAGTTTATTTTCGAAGACGAAATCTTTAATTACAAGCATTGAATCAATTACATTAATTAAACCTGCAAAATTTATTATGCTCCACATATAGCGAGCTCCGCCGTTATTATAATCCAAACCTTTATCTATGCAGTCGTCAATTAATAAAGTTCGCATAGGTAAAGGATTTACTTTAGAACGCTTCTGTTGCGAATTGTATATTTCTTGAGTTACTTCATTTACAACCGCAAAAGTTTGTGAAATATACTCATTATAAAATTCTTCAAATGTATTCTTATTTTCAAGTGCTTCATAAATGGTGCTTTCAAGAATAAGCAATAAATTAATACCGGCATCTAAGGACCCTACATTAGAATATCCCGCTATCATAGATTCCGCACAACCACCACCGCAGAACTTTTTAATATCAGCTTTAGATATGTTGTTAAATCTGTTTTCCAGACCTTTTAACAAAACGTTAGGGTTATAAAAAGCGGGCTGACCATTTGTGGTTCTGATAACTTCAAAAGCTTTATCCCATATTTCTTGCGGTGTATTTTCATCAACAAAAAGCTCAATCATAGGTCTTCTTTTGCCCTTGCTTGCCTCAAGACATTGTATTGTAATTTCGTTGTAATCTGCACTCAAAGCCATTGAATACCCGCAGTTTATATCAAGATTATTAAAAATATTTTCAAGTAAATCCACTATGTTTTCGCCTTTGTAATAATCATACAACCCTGAGGCTATACAACCCAGATTATCGCAACCATCTAAATACATAACAAAATTCCAGCATACAAACGCCTCGTAAATATTTCTTGCAGGTAGCATTGGTACTTGTTTTAAAGCATTAATAAGACTTTCTTCTGCGCCGACTTTTTCTAGGTAATCTGTAATACGTTCTACATAGTTTTTTATACCATATATTAAATGCAATAACCCGTCTTTAATATCAGCATCTTTAATTTTCTCAATTCGTGGTATGTATGATAAAAAACCCTCTTTTAAAATACGCTCGTAATTTGGTATTGAATGGGTATACATATTTCCCGCAACAGTATGATCGATTGGAACAGATGAATAAGCACAATAAAATTCATTGCGAATTTTGTTAGAAATTTCAGCGTCTGCCTTTTCTATTTTACCAAAATCAATTGGCAAGCAATCCATATATGACGGTGAATAATGTTTTCCCGAAGGATAAAGCTTTTCGCCGTTATATATGGGCAAATTACAATTTTCGTAATATCTGCGTAGACCTAAAGCTTTTCGGTAAAAAAGACTTCTTTCGGTTTCTTCATATAAACCTGCCGCACAGAACTCGTTAAGGCCTAATAATTTGTTTATCATATAATCACCTCTAAGTAAATAATACATTACCTTAGAAAAAATTTCTATTGCAAAAGAATTACATAATATGGTAAAATCATAACCAGAGGTGATTTTATGTATGCAGAATTATTTTCAAATTCAACCTGTGATTTGCTAAATATTAACAGTATGGGATATTCGAATGAAATTAATATCACACGCTTTGGTCCTAGCGTTAGAGATGCATATATCATTCATTATGTTATATCTGGCAAGGGTTATTTTAATGGCAATTGCGTTAAAGCGGGACAGGGATTTTTAATCACCCCAAGTATGTCAGAATTTTACTTTCCAGATAAAAACGAACCTTGGGAGTTTTTATGGTTTTACTCTTACGATAGTAAAATGTTAGACATTTTTTCAAAAATAGAAGCAAATTGTAACACCAACATATTTAATTACAGCCATATAAATGCAGTGGAAAAATTAAAAGCAAAATTACTGCTTAAAGAAACTAAGATATGCAGTTCTTACGAAATGCTTGAACTGTTTTTAAGTGTATTTAAAAATCATTTGCAAGAAAATACGGAAATTAACCAAACATCAAATGCAAACGTTTATTTAGAAGCCGCAATTAACTATATACACACCAATATATCTAATACGGTAACTGTAAAAGATTTAACTTTATTTTTAGGAATAAGTCAGCCATATCTCTATAAAATTTTTATGCAAAAATTCAAAAAATCACCAAAACAATATATACAAGATTTTAAAGTTAAAAATGCAAAAAAGCTTTTGCAAAACACAAAAATGAGTATTACCCAAATAGCCGGTTCTTTAGGGTTTACAGATGTTCTCACTTTTTCAAAATTCTTTGCATTAAAAATTGGTATTTCACCGCAAAATTATAGAAAAAATTCCGCATTAACTAATCAAAATAATGAATTTAAAAATAACAATTGACTTTTATTATTAATTATGTAATAATCAATCGAGAATAATATTTTTGAGGTGCATTTATGCTAACTGCTTTTACTACAACATTAACGCCTATGTTAACAATGTTTTTTTGCATACTAATAGGTTATTTGTTAAATAAGAAAAAATTATTGCCCGAGAATGCTGATTCTGCACTTTCTAAGCTCGAAATTTACGTATTGTTGCCCGCTTTAAACGCATCAACATTTATGAATTACTGCACAGTAGAATCGCTAAGGAAATACGGTAAATACCTATTGTTTTCTTTAGTTTTAGTAATTGTAGCAATTATTATTGCTTTTCTGCTTTCAAAATTATTTGCTACTAAAGATGAATACTTAAATAAAATTTATAGATATACCTTTGCTTTTAGCAATTTCGGCTTTTTAGGTAATGCAATTGTTCCTATGATTTTAGGTGAAGAACATTTATATACATATCTGTTATTTACTATGCCTGCAACATTCTTCTGCTTTACTTGGGGCGTAAGTACTTTAATTCCCAAAGGCAAAAATCAAGGAAATATATTAAAAAATCTACTCAACCCATCAATTATAGCAATTATCGTTGGTATTTTCTTGGGTATTACCGGTATTAATGCTTTTATTCCGCAATTCATTAAAACTTCTTTAAGCAATCTAACTGGCTGCATGGGTCCTATAGCTATGGTGCTTACAGGTTTTGTTACAGCTAAATTCAATTTGGTTGAGCTACTAAAAAAGAAGACTGTTTATTTAGTTACTTTTATAAGATTGGTTGTTATACCTTTAATATTTATTTTTGCTTTATACTTATTAAAAGCAGATGCTTTAATAATAAAGCTTTGCTTGTTTAACTATGCAACAGCTTGCGGTCTTAATACTGTTGTTTACCCCACTGCTTACGGCAGTGATGCTTCTACAGGCGCTTCTTTGGCGCTAATATCTCACATATTTGTTGTTATTACTATACCGTTGCTTTACGCACTTACGGTTGTATTAACAGGTGCATAAACATTAAAAAGAGCTGTCTCTCTATAATTTTAGTGAGACAGCTCTAATTTATTATTTAAATGTTAGTTTTGCAAATAATTATTAAGAAAATTCAAGGTTTTCTTCTTATCGGCAGACCATATGGGTGCTAAAAGGTCTTTTTTAGCGCCGTCACCAGTAATTCTATGCACAACTATGTCACAAGGCAAAACCGAAATGCAATCTTTTAAGATTTTGGCATACGCTTCTAAAGTGAGTGCCTCTACCCTGCCATTTTCGTATTCAGTTGCCAAGCGTGTGTTTTTCAGTATGTGTAAAAGATGAAATTTAACGCCGTTCGTACCACAATGTACTGCAAATTTTGTAGTTTCTACAGGATTATCATTAGACAAGCCGATTATAATATGTGTGATAACTTCTATACCTGCATCTTTTAGTCTTGAAACTGCATCGCTGTAAACTGTAGATTTATAACCTCGGTTTATATATTCAGCTACATTATCGTCCATAGTTTGCAGACCCAATTCTATAGTTACAGGTTTGATTTTATTTAAATTTTCAAGCAATTCTATTGTACTGTCAGGTAAAGAATCAGGTCGTGTTGCTATGTTTAAGCCCACTATATAATCAGGTTTAATAGCTTCGTAGAACAATTTTTTTAAACGATTTAAAGGCGCATATGTATTAGTAAAAGACTGAAAATAGGCTATATATTTTCCTGTTTTTATCTTTCCCTCTACCCTTTGTTTTGCTTTTTCTAATTGATCAATAATATTTTCGCCCTGCTCAGCAAATTCACCACTGCCATGAGCTGAACAAAAAATGCATCCGCCTGTAGATACAGTACCGTCTCTATTTGGGCAAGTAAACCCTGCATCTATTGATAACTTGTATACCTTGCAACCGTATTTTTCTTTGTAATAATCATTTGCAGATTTATACATTAAATCACCCTTGTTAAAACTTTACTTTATTATATACTATTAATTATAAAAAGGCAATTGTACAAAGCACAACAATGTGTTATAATAAATTTATGAGGTGTTATTATGAATGATTCATTATATAAGCAAACAGAAGCAGTAATTGCTGAGCTTTGCGAAAAAGCTAATTTACACGAAGGTAATATTGTAGTAGTTGGTTGCTCTACTAGTGAAGTTACAGGCGCTACAATAGGTACAAATTCTAATCCTGATGTTGCAGGTGAAATTTTTAACGCTCTTTATGATTACACAAAGAACAATGGTATTTATCTTGCTATTCAATGTTGCGAACATTTAAACCGTGCTATCATTGTAGAACGCACAGCAGTACCTTTTTTAGAACCTGTTAATGTAGTGCCACAGCCAAAGGCGGGTGGTTCGCTGGCTACAAAGGCGTATACTGGCTTTACAGACCCTGTAGCCGTTGAAGAAATTAAAGCTGATGCCGGCATTGATATTGGTTTTACATTAATAGGAATGCACCTAAAAAATGTAGCAGTTCCGCTAAGACTAGAAAACAATAAAATCGGCGAAGCCTTAGTGCTGGCCGCACGCACAAGACCTAAATTCATAGGCC
>JAZREW010000066.1:0-3920 GCA_045661005.1 Acutalibacteraceae bacterium
ATTAAAGAAAAGTGGATTAATAACACGTTTTGAGAAATCCAAGCCCTTGCTTTCAAGGGTTTCGGCTGTAAAGTACTTGGGGTCTATACCAAGGTGAGAAGCATATCCACCACCCATTTTCTCAAAAGGCAAACGCATATTAGAAAGCATTCTAAAGCCCATACCGCCGCTAGCTTCACCATAAAGCGGGTCAACACCGTAGTTAAGCTGTTCACGTGCTACTCTGCCGTCGGGTGTGGCGCCTACCCAATAACCATAGGTCAGGTGAGTGGTGGGGCTTGCCCAGTCTGCTCTAAATGGGTTGCCTAAATAGTTTTTGTGTGAAGAAACAATATCTGATACACGTTTTACAATTTCAGCCGCTTCATTATCAACAGACGGAATATTATTACCGAATTTGGGAGCGGATTTTAAGAATTGATGTAGTTCTTCATAACCCTCGAAATTGCTCTTTAGTGCGTCAATTAATTTATCGGCATCTTCGGGGCGCTCGGCAAGTAATTTATCAATAGCCGCAAAAGAGTCTGCCATAACACTAAGACCGTGGATAAGACATCCGCTACCGTTATAAGGTGTACCTTGATTTTTAGTGTCACGCATATCGTAGCCACTTTCAATACCGCCCATAAATGCGCTGAGGAACGGAACGGGAAGCTCGCTTATAGCTTTGCTTGCACCATTTGCCGCATTACACATCAAATCCACATAATGCTCACAGGTTTTATAGAAAATTTCTCTTATATTTTTAAGCAGATAAGTACTGTCTACAGCGTCTGTATTTTCGATGGTTTTGCCTGTAATCATAGATTTGCCGCAATTCAAGCAAAGCTCAAGAATTTTAGGCATATTAAGCCAGCTGTTAGTTGTGTTGCCGTTGTCCTTACCCATAATAAGTGGTTCCTGGCAACCTGCAATAGAGTAATCTGCAAGGTCGCATTCAGCAACATTTCTTAATTTTAAAAGCTCGAAAACAGAGTCATCGTTAAATAAAGAGGGGGTGAGCACGCCGGGTGAGAAGAAGAATTTACCCATTTCTTCATAAAGCTTGTCAGGTGAGTTTTTATGTAATTTTACCGATAAAATAGGCTGCGGTAAATTCATATCAAAATATGCATCCATAAGTGCATACGAAGTCTCGCTTGTAAGGTCGTTACCGTCTACATCTCTACCTGAAACTATAAGGTTTTGTGAAATTGCCCAGCTTCTGTCACCAACGTTAAAGAAAACAAGAAAATGCTTAAGTAAAGATGCCGCATCTTCTCTTGATAAATTTTCCATAGCTCTGTAGGGTTCAAAAATGCGGTCGGCATTTCCTACAGAAAAAGCAAATGGGTTTGGTGCTTGCTCTAAGCACATTATTTCCCACATTAATATGTAGGCCTGAATTGCTTCAAAAAGGTTTTCGCACTTATATTCAGGTACTTTGCGAAGTGTTTTTGCTAAAAATTCAAACTGCGCTTTGCGTTCACCTGTAGCATTTTCTGCCTTTTTGTCTGCTATATCAGCATAGCGGTTGCTTAAGGTTATAGCACAATTCAAAGCTAATTTCATAGCAGAAAGATTTTCAATTTTTTCGCTATTTGTTTCGTTTGCAATTTTGCTTTCAATTTCTTTTATAATGTGTGCTACACCGTATTTTAACACAGGTCTGAAATCGGGGATAATATGGCCTGTAACCTGTTCAATAAAGAATGCAACCTCTTCGGTATAATTTTCATACTCGCTGTAAACTTCGGTTAATGCCTTTACATAAGCAGAATTTTTCGAAAATTCACGAACCTTTGCAATTCTTTCTTTACTGAATTCTTCGTTAGGTTCAATATCACCGTAAACTGCGGTAGGGTCGCAGTAGCCTGAAAATGTTTCAACCTTAAATGTCGGGTTGATGAGAGCATAGCTTCTTGCAAATGCATCAGACTGACTGCCTGCAAAAACCGCATAGTCACTAATAGAAAGTGGTAACTCGTTAATTATAGCCTCAAGCTCTTTAGCGGCACGCATTTCTTTTGAAAGTTCTTTTAAGCTATCAGCTTTGTTCATAACAATTTCACGTGATAAAAACCAACCGTCTACACGCTTTTTTGAACGTTCTTCTTTAAAAAGATTTTTTGCTAGTTCTGTTACATTTTTGTTTTCGAAAGTGTTGTACATAGTTGCATCTCCTTTATGTGCGGACAACGGTGTGTCCAATTTCTTTGATTTTATTTTCAAAGTCAACTCTTGACTTTTCTTCAACAAAAGCGTTTTGCATAGTGTAAGTAATACCTAATTTTTCCCACTTGTCTTTGCCGTATTCGTGGTATTTTAGTATTTCAATACTTAAGTTTTCTTTTTTTAAGGTGCTGAAAAATTCTAAAAATTCATTTATAGAATTTTCATCGGTATTAATTCCGTTTATCAGCGGTATTCTTACTAATAAGTTTTTTCCGCTTTCTAAGGCGAATTTTATATTTTGCTTAACAGTATCATTGCTAATACCTGTAAATTCTTTGTGTTTTTCATTGTTTGGAATTTTGAAATCTATTATAAGAAAATCAATATAATCAACTATATCGCACAAATTTTTATGAGTGCCATTAGTTTCAATGGCGGTATTAATGCCATTGCTTTTAAGTTGCATTAAGGCGCTTTTTAAGGCTTCAAATTGAAGTGTACATTCACCGCCTGTAAAGGTAACACCTCCATTTTCAAAAAACATAGGTTTTGAAATTATGGCTTCGTTTACAACATCCTCTATTGTGGCTGAAAAACCGCCTTTTAAATCGCAATTCATACCTTCGGGATTAGAACACCATGGGCAGTGCATATTACAACCTTTTAAATGGTAAACTAATCGGTTTCCGGGTCCATCTTGAGAAAAGTTAAAGCCTTTTTGAAAAAGCTTAAGCTCCAAGGAAATCACCTCTGCTTATAATTAGTTTTTACTGTGAACTAATTGCTTATATTATTATACACCAATACCTTTCAAAAATCAAGTTTTTAGTTGACCTGGCAACTTAAAAAATGTATAATATTACTAGCATTAAAAGGGGAGGTAATCTTATGGCAGATAATGCTTTAAATATAGCTGAGCTTAAAGCAAGTAATCGTCGCCGCATATTAGAAGCGTTAAGATATACGCCGCTTAGCCGTGCAGAATTGAGCCGTGAAATAGGACTTACCAAATCTTCAATTACAGCGCTTACAAATGAAATGATAGCCGAGGGTATATTGTACGAGGCAGGGCAGGCACCTAAAAGCTGTAAGGCGGGCAGAACAGGAACACTACTTGAAATAAGCAATGATTATGGCTTTGTTGTAGGTATAAACCTGCACAGAAAGAAAATTTCAGTAGTGGCGGTTGATATAAAAGGTAATTTATATTTTGAGTTTAGCAAGCAAACTTCGTGCTTTACTACAAGCGAATCAGCTTTTGAATATATAGTCGAAAATATAAATTTACATATACAAAAAAGTGGATTGCAAAAAGAAAAATTGCTTGGCATTGGAGTTGCAAGTCCCGGACCTATAGATTATGAAAACGGCAAAATATTAGAACCGCCTAATTTTTCAGTATTTAATAATTTCCCGATAGCCGAAAAATTAAGCGAAATTTACAATTGTTCGGTTTGTCTTGAAAATAATGCGGTAGCACTAGCGCTATTTGAATGCCATTGCTTAAAAGAAAATCTTAATAGGTCGCTTTTTGTTATTATTTCTGATGGTATAGGCGGTGCATTGCTCCAAAATGGTGAGATATATCGGGGTTCGCACGGTGGGGCGGGGGAGCTTGGTCATATAAGCATTAATTTTGAAGGTGAGAAGTGTGCTTGCGGTAACCGTGGCTGCTTAGAACAATATGCAACTTTAGCGTCCCTTAAAAAAAGGTTTAATTTTGAATCTTATGAGCAGATTGTAGATTCTGCCATACTAGGTGATGA
>JAZREW010000067.1:0-16395 GCA_045661005.1 Acutalibacteraceae bacterium
GCAATGCTTGCGGGTTATCTTTGCAACCCCGCATCATCTTCTTACGAATATGAAAGATTGGTACAGGAATACGGTGCCGTGCTTCCGCAAATTGAGGGTGAAGCAGATGAGCTTATTAAATCTGTTTGTCTTTTTGCAGATACGTGTGATAAGCTTAAAGCCGAGCTTGAAAAGACAAATCAGCTTGATTTGCTTGAAACGATTGAAATACCTTTAGCTAAGGTTTTAGGCGATATGGAGCTTAAAGGCTTTTCGGCAGATAAAAAAGGATTAGAAGAGTTATCAACAGAGCTTGGCGAAAGAATTTGTGTAATAGAAAGCGAAATCTACTCACTTGTAGGGTATGAATTTAACCTTAATTCGCCAAAACAGTTGGGTGTTGCGTTGTTTGAAAAGCTGGGCTTGCCCGCTAAAAAGAAAACCAAAAGCGGTTATAGCACTAACGCAGAGGTGTTAGAGGGATTAATCGGTTATCATCCTGCTATAGAGTTGTTGCTGGAATACCGCCAGCTTGCAAAGCTTAAATCTACTTATGCTGACGGGTTGCAGGCTTGCATTGGTGAAGACGGCAGAATTCATTCTACCTTTAATCAAACCGAGGCTCGCACGGGTAGAATAAGCTCGCTTGAACCTAATTTGCAGAATATACCGGTCCGCACAGAAGAGGGTAAACGTCTTCGCAAGTATTTTGTGGCGCCTCAGGGCAGAGTGTTGTGCGATGCTGACTATTCGCAGATAGAGCTTCGTGTGCTTGCAAGTATTTCTAAAGATGAGAATATGATAAACGCTTTCCTTTCGGGAGCGGATATTCACACCGCAACCGCTTCACAGGTTTTTGATATGCCTATTGATATGGTTACACCTGTAATGCGTAGCCGTGCAAAGGCGGTAAATTTTGGTATAGTTTACGGCATAGGCGCCTTTTCGCTTTCAAAGGATATTGGTGTTACTCGTGCTGAGGCAGATAGTTATATAAAGAACTATTTAGCTACTTATCCAAGCGTTGCCGAGTATATGGAAAATACAATAAAACAAGCTAAGGTGGACGGGTTTGTAACAACCTTGTTTGGCAGAAGAAGATATTTGCCCGAGCTTAATAATTCTAACGGTATGCTACGTGCATTTGGTGAAAGGGTAGCAAGAAACGCTCCAATACAAGGTACTGCGGCTGATATTATAAAGCTTGCTATGATAAGGGTGTTTGAAAGACTGAAATCAGAGCTGCCCTCAGCATACCTTATTTTGCAGGTGCACGATGAACTGATAGTAGAGTGCAATGAAAATGACGCCGATTTGGTTTGCAATATATTGCAACAGGAAATGGAAGCGGCCGCACAAATGGCAGTAAAGCTTACTGCCGATGCCGCCTACGGTAAAAACTGGCTTGAAGCCAAAGGATAAATTTAAAATGAATGTTTTATTTGTTTGTACGGGCAATACCTGTAGAAGTCCTATGGCTGAGGGGTATTTAAAGTCCCTTAATTTAAGTAACGTTTCGGTTAAAAGCTGTGGGCTTTCGGCTACGGGTGAAAGCGCAAGTGAAAATTCTGTGCATGCTATGAAAGAAATAGGAATTGATATTTCTAAACATATTTCTTCGCAGATAAGCCTACAGGATATTGAATGGGCAGATAAAATAATCTGTATGAGCGAAAGCCACAAACAGTTTTTGCTTAGCGTTGCTAAAGATAAAATTTCGGTTTTAGGTAAAGGTATTTCGGACCCGTTTGGTTGCGGAATAGAAGTTTACCAAAAATGCCGTGATGAAATAATTACTGCAATAGATGCGCTTTTTTCTGCTGTTAAGGTTAGAAATATAGAGCGTGAAGATATAAAACAAATTGCCGAGCTCGAAAAAATTTGTTTTTCGCAAGCGTGGAGTATGGAAACGCTGCTTGACGCTTACAAAAACGGCACTCGCTTTTTGGTGGCGGTAAACGGTAATAAGGTTTTAGGCTATGCGGGCATAAGCTGTGTTTTAGACGAAGGGTATATTACCAACGTTGCGGTTTTCCCAGAATACCGAAAACAGGGCGTAGGCACAGCTATTATGAACGCTGTTTTGGATTTGGCAAACAGTTTAAATTTGAGCTTTGTTTCTCTGGAAGTGCGTGTTTCAAATAACAATGCAATTTCGCTTTACGAAAAGCTAGGCTTTGAAAAAGTAGCCGTAAGACCTAATTTTTACAGCGACCCTAAAGAAGATGCTAACATAATGACAAAAAGGTTTGAATTAAATGAAAATTCTTAGTATAGAAAGCTCTTGCGATGAAACCTCGGTAGCAATAGTAGAGGAACGCACGGTTCTTTCAAATATAATATCCACTCAAATAGCTGAACACCGCATTTACGGCGGCGTTGTCCCTGAAATTGCTTCTCGCAGACATGCCGAGGCTATTTCTCAGGTTTGTGACGAGGCTTTGGCAGTAGCGGGTATAACATATAGTGACATAGATGCCGTTGCGGTTACCTTTGCACCGGGACTGATAGGTGCTTTGCTTGTTGGTGTTAACTTTGCAAAGGGTTTAAGTATGTCACTTGGTGTGCCGCTTATACCTGTGCATCATTTGCGCAGTCATATTGCGGCAAACTATATAGCGCACCCACAGCTTGAACCGCCGTTTCTTTGTTTGTTGGTTTCGGGCGGTAATACGGTTATAGCAGAGGTTACAGATTATACAAAATTTAAAATTATAGGCGGCACACGTGACGATGCTTCTGGCGAGTGTTTCGATAAAGTGGCAAGATGTATGGGGCTTAGCTACCCCGGCGGTGTAACGCTTGATAAAATTGCCACTGTGGCAGATACTAAAAAATATCCGTTGCCTTTTCCTAAGGTAGACGGTGGCGAGTATGATTTTAGCTTTTCGGGGCTTAAAACTGCGGTTATGAATTTAGTGCATAATGCTTCGCAAAAGGGCAATGAGATTGATATACCCGTGCTTTGTGCTACGGTACGCCAAAGAGTTTGTGATATGCTTATTACAAATACCTTTAAGGCGGCAGAAAGCTTAGGGTACAAAAAAATAGCTGTTGCGGGCGGTGTTTCTGCAAACAGCGAACTGCGTGCAAGAATGGAAGCAGAATG
Source organism: Acutalibacteraceae bacterium (assembly GCA_045661005.1). Lineage (GTDB taxonomy): Bacteria > Bacillota > Clostridia > Oscillospirales > Acutalibacteraceae > UBA737. The sequence continues at coordinate 3,089 of JAZREW010000067.1, forward strand.
TAAACAAAGGGGATATACTTTATATTATCCACCGCTTAAATATTGTGGTGATAATGCGGCAATGGTAGGTGCGCAAGCATTTTATGAGTATAAAGATGGCAATATAGCAGATGCTTCACTTAATGCTACTGCAACACTTCCTATTGACTATACAACAAAAACAACATTGTAAAATTCTTTATTTCCGAAAGGAATGAGTTAAAATATGAAAAGGCTTTTATTGATTGTTAATCCGCATTCGGGCAGAGCAAAAATGAAAACTGAGCTACTGCGTGTGGTTGAAATATTGTCCGCCGCTGATTATGAGGTAACGGTTTACCCCACAAAAGCGCCAGGGGATGCTACTGTAAAGGTGGCACAATTAAGTCAGGGCGATTTTGATGTTATAGTGGCTTGCGGTGGTGACGGTACACTTAATGAGGTCATAACAGGTGTTATGCAGTCGAAACTGGATTGTAAGATAGGTTATATACCGTCAGGCACTTTGAACGAGTGGTCGTCTGGCTTGAGTATTCCAAAGGTTATACCGCAGGCGGCAAGTGCTGTAGTAGACGGTGAAGAAATCACACTTGATATAGGAAAATTCAACGGCAGATATTTTTCTTATACGGCGTCTTTTGGCGCTTTTACCTCTGCTTCATATACGGCACCGCAAGAGGTCAAGAATGTGTTGGGTCAAGCGGCATACGTTTTTGAAGGCGTTAAAAGTCTTGGCAGTATTAAGCCTATACACTTAAAATTTATAGCTGACGGGCGAGAGATAGAAGGCGACTTTTTGTTTGGTGCAATTTCAAATTCTATGTCGGTTGGCGGTATAGTTAAATTTGACGAAACGGTGGTTAAGCTGAATGACGGTTTGTTTGAAGTTTTGCTTATCAGAAATCCTGATAATGTGCTTAAACTACAACCGCTTATAGACGGTATTTTAAAACGAGAGCTTAACCGTGAGGGTATGGAGTTTTTCCATGCAAAAGAAATTACTGTTGTTGGAAGTAAGGAAACTTCTTGGACGCTTGACGGTGAATATGCCGAGGGTGCAGATGAAATTAAAATAGAAAATAAGCATGATGCGATAAGATTTATCGTTCCTAAAAAATGATTATAGAAAAGAGAGAAAGTAATGTTTACAAGAGATATAGGGGTAGACTTAGGCACAGCGAATACTTTGGTTTGCCTTAAGGGTAAAGGAATTATTATGCGAGAGCCTTCGGTTGTGGCGTATGATATAAGAAACGATGCAGTACGTGCAGTTGGTACCGAGGCTAAGGAAATGATAGGTAGAACACCGGGTTCTATTGTGGCGGTAAGACCTTTAAAAGAGGGCGTTATTGCAGACTTTGATGTTACAGCGGCAATGCTTAAAAGATTTGTGCGCCAAGCACTTAAGGGTTCATTCTTCTCAAGAGTAAGAATGGTTGTATGTATACCTGCAGGCGTAACTGAGGTTGAAAGTCGTGCGGTTTATGATGCCGCAAGACAGGCGGGTGCTGCCGATGTAGACCTTGTAGAAGAACCAATGGCGGCGGCTGTAGGTGCGGGACTTCCTGTATGGGATGCCGCAGGAAGTATGGTTGTAGATATTGGCGGCGGTACAAGTGAGGTTGCTGTTATTTCTTTGGGTGATATTGTAACTGCACAGTCAATAAGAATTGCGGGTGATAATCTTGACGAAGCTATAATGAACTATGTAAGAAGAAAGCACAATCTTCTTATAGGTGAACGCACAGCCGAACAAATTAAAATTGAAATTGGTTCTGCAAAGCCTTATGAAAATGAGACAAGCATTGAAATTAAGGGTAGAAACCAGGTAGACGGTTTGCCTAAAAATATAATTATTACATCTGAAGAAGTAAGAAATGCCATGGCAGACCCTATATCTCAGATAATTGATACTATTCGTTTAACACTAGAAAAAACTCCGCCGGAGCTTAGCGCAGATATTATTGACCGTGGCATTACTATGACAGGCGGTGGCGCTTTGCTTAGAGGTTTGGCAGAGCTTATAGCAGAGGAAACAGGTATGCCTGTAACAGTTGCGGCAAATCCGCTTGACTGTGTGGTTTTAGGCACGGCTAAAAGATTAGACCCTGATAGCGGGTTCCAAAATTACGTTTTCCGCAGAGGTAAGCGTTTCAGATAATTTGTGAAATTGCGGGCTTTTGCCCGATTTGGAGGATAACAATGCGATTTTTCTTTTCGTCCCAAAAGTTCAAGGTTATACTTTGTGTGGTTTTGGGCTTGGTGGCAATATCGCTTATAAGCTTTTTTGTTGGCGGAAGACTTTCGCCTCAATCAGATATATTAGGTACGGTAGCCGCACCTTTTCGTGCAGTATTTACTGAAATTTCAAACGGAATTTCAGATTTCACCAATGCATATACAAACGGCAATGAAGCTTTAATTCGTAATGCCGAGCTTGAAAATGAAATAAACGAACTGCGTGAAAAAATAGCTGATTATGAGAAGGTTACTGCCGAAAATGAGTTTTATAAAGAATATCTCGATATAAAGGACGCACACCCGGATTTTAAATTTGCTGCGGCAACGCTTATTTCAAGAGATATAAGTAATCCTTATGGCGGTTTTGTAATTAACAAAGGCTCGGCAGACGGTATAGCTCAACATGACCCGGTTATTACCGATGCAGGCCTTGTTGGCTACATAACCGACGTTGGTATAAAAACGTCAAAGGTAGCAACAATTTTAAGTCCTGATATTACCCTTGGCGCTATCGATAACAGAACAAACGATTCAGGTGTGCTTTCGGGCACGCTTGAAATGGCTCAAAACGGCGAAACTAGATTTTATAATCTTTCACGTTCTTGTAACATAGCTATAGGTGATTATGTTGTGACTTCGGGTGAGGGTATATTCCCCTCTGGGTTATTAATAGGCACAATACAGTCAATTGGCAGTGATGAATACAACACTTCAATTTATGCTTCGGTAAAGCCGTTTGCAGAAATTGAAGAAATACGTGAAGTTATGGTAATTACAGAATTTAGCGGTCAGGGCGGACTTGATCCCGAAAGGAATAAATAATTATGCAAGGACAGAAGAGTAGTCCATTACCCAATATTGTGATTTCGGTTTTGTTTTTTGCGGTTATATTTTTTCAAACCTCAGAAATTGCAGATATTAGCATAAAAACCGCAACACCGCTACTAATATTACCTCTTATTGTAGCCTTTGCAATTTTTGCGCCCTTTTGGCGTTGCGTTATTGCAGGTTTGGTATCCGGTGCACTAATAGATAGTGTTTCAAGCGGGGCATACTGCTTTAATACAATAATGCTTTTGCTTATAGCCGCATTTGTTTGTATGGCTTCTAACTATTTGTTCAATAAAAATTTAAAGGCGGCAATAGTGTTGGCTCTTATAACCGCCGGCGCATATTATGTGTGCTTATGGCTGGCTTTTTACAACAGTATGGGTTCTATGGATGACAGTATGGGATTTTTACTGAGATATGCATTACCATCTGCTGTGTATAGCTCTGCATTTGTTTTTCCTTTTTATTATTTTTGCAGATTTTTGTTTAAATAAAGTAAATTAAAACTATTTTTTCGGAGGAATTTAACTTGCCTTTTAAGAAAAAAAGTCAAACTCAGTTGACTGTTTTATCTTTCATCTTAATAGCGGCAATATTGTTTTATACTGTCAGAACATATTCTATACAAGTAGCAAATGCTTCGCAGTATACCGATAAGAACGACGGTGCGGCTTCGGTTTTAACTGCGGTGCTTAAAGCGCCAAGGGGCGAAATACTTGATTGCTATGGAAGACAGATTGCAATTAACCGTGACGGATACAATATTGTTTTTAATAAAGCTTATATAAAAGAAAACTTTAATAATGTTATACTTACCCTTGTAAATTTAATGCAAGAAAATAGCGCCGAGTGGAAGGACGAGCTTCCTATTACCAGAACAAAACCGTTTACGTTTATAGAGGATGGCGATACTAAGAAGCTCATTAAAACTCTTGAGTTGGCGCATTATGCAACTGCTCAGAACTGTTTTGACGAAATGGTAACAAAGTACGAGCTTGAGGATTATTCGGATGAAGATAAGCGTAAAATAATGGGCGTGCGCTACAGTATGACCATTGCAGATTTTTCGATTTCTTATCCCTTTACATTTGCTGAGGATATTTCAACCGAGCTTATGCGTAAGGTTTCGGAATCTTCCTTTTTGCTTGACGGTGTAACGGTAGACGTTGTACCTTTCAGAGAATATACCGATACATCACTAGCCGTAAATCTTATAGGTTCGGTAGGTCCTATTTTTAAAGAGGATTGGGAATCTTATAAGGCAAAGGGCTATTCATATAATGATAAGGTAGGAAAAAGCGGTATAGAAAAATGGGGCGAGGATTATCTTCGTGGTATTGACGGCGAAATGACCTACAGAATTGACAGTAAGGGAAATATAATTTCCAAAGAGGTTACAAAAGAGCCCATTGCCGGCAAAACTATAATGCTTAACCTAGATAAGGTTATGCAACGCAGTGCACAAAATTCGCTTGAAACTATTGTAAAAGGGCTTCAAGCAGAGGGTGGCTCTGTAACTGCCGGTGCCGCAGTAGCAGTAAGAATAGATTCAGGTGCGGTAATATGTGCCGCTAATTACCCCACTTATGACTCGGCTACTATGAATAAAGAGTATAATAAACTGGCAAGCGACCCCGCAAAACCACTTACCGACCGTGCTTTTCAGGGTGTTTATCCTATAGGATCTACAATAAAGCCTATAGTTGCAATTGCGGCGCTTGAAAATAATCAATTGGCGCACGGTGAAACTATTTTCTGCTCACAAACATACAGATATTTTAGTGACTATCAGCCAAGATGTATGCATTACCATAAAACAATGAACTTGACATCGGCGCTTTCTAAAAGCTGTAACTATTTCTTCTTTGAATTAGGTAAGCGATTAGGCGCTATTACCCTTACTGATTATTTCAAGCAGTTTGGTCTTGGTGTTAAAACGGGTGTTGAGGTTGATGATGCCGCTGGCATAATTATGGAACCAAAAACCAATGGTGTAGGTGGCGACACCTTGCAGATTTCCATAGGTCAAATGAACGCCTTTACACCCTTACAGCTTGCAAACTATACTGCAACACTTGCTAACGGCGGTACACATTATAAAGCTAGTCTTATAAGTCAGATAGTTTCTTATGATATGGCCCAGGTGTATGAAAAAATAGAACCCGAAGTAGTAAATACTGTTTCTATGAACAAGGCAAATCTAGATGCCGTAAAAGAGGGTATGCTTTCGGTTACTGAGGACGGTACAGGTAGAAGAGCTTTAGGCGATTACCAGATAAAGGTGGGCGGTAAAACAGGTACTTCACAGGTGCAAGGCAAGGTAGACCACAGCGTGTTTGTAGCCTTTGCGCCGTTTGATAATCCGGAAATTGCAATTTCGGTAGTGCTAGAGCACGGCAATTCGGGTTATTCTGCAGGTACAATAGTACGTAATATTATGGATGCTTACTTCTTTACTGAAAGTAATTCTCCTGTAGAAGATGTTCCTTTTATTGTGCTTGATTAATTGACAAAAAAAACACATTGTGATAAAATAATTTAGATTGATTTAAGAGGTAATATTATGGGCAAGATTTTAGCAGTTACCTCGGGCAAGGGTGGCGTAGGCAAATCGTCCCTTTCGGTTGGAATTGCGGCCGCTTTTTGCGCAATGGATGAAAAAGTTTTGCTAATAGATATGGATGGGGGTCTTCGTTGTCTTGATTTAATGCTTGGCACAGAAGAATCTACCGTATTTGATTTGGCAGATGCTTTTGAAACGGGTGACTTTGAAAAGGCTGTGTATACCGCACCTTTGGCAGAAAATCTGTTTTTTGTTCCGGCGCCGGCTACTACAGGGCGTATTGATGTAACTGCATTTAGCGAGTTTGCACATCTGGTTGCAAACGAATATGACACAGTAATATTCGATTTTCCTGCAGGTATAAATCTTGATTTATATAAAGCTTTGCCGCCTGAAGCATTGTTTCTTACGGTGGCTGTGCCTGACCCTGTATCTATAAGAGATGCGGCGGCAATAGGTACATTGCTTGCAGAAAACGGAATTAGAACAAGACTTGTTATTAACCGCTTTGTTTATAAGCAAAGCTGTAAATATAAATTTAAAAATATTGACGGTATAATTGATTCTGCCGGTATAAGACTTTTAGGGTTGGTTCCTGAAAGTGAGGAAATTGCCATGCTAAGTGTAAGACATAAACTCAAACACAATGGTAACGCTTTAAAGGCTTTTACCCGAATCGCCCGTCGCATTAACGGTGAGCAATTACCGTTGCCGAAACTAAAGAAAATTTGAAAGGAATTTGAAAATGACAATAGCACTCATCGCACACGATGCAAAGAAAGAACTTATGGTACAGTTTTGTATCGCTTATTGTGGTATTTTAAGTAAGTATAATCTCGTCTCTACGGGCGCTACGGGCAAGACCGTATCTGAGGCTACGGGTTTAGAGATTACAAGGTTTTTAAGCGGTGCTCAAGGCGGCTCTCAGCAGATTGCTTCACGCATCGGCTGTGATGAAATTGATATGCTTTTAATATTCCGTGACCCGCTTAATCCGAAATCGGGCGAGCCTGATGAGCATGCATTACTACGTCTTTGTGATGTTCATAATATTCCGGTTGCTACCAATATAGCTACTGCAGAAATGCTTATTCACGGTCTTGAACGTGGCGATTTGGATTGGCGAGAAATTGTAAAAAAAGGATAGGGAAATATGGCAGAAATTAATCATTCCGTAAAGGGTACTAATGATGTTTTACCATGTGACAGTCATAATTGGCAGTTTGTAGAGGGTAAAATGTTAGAAACCGCATCGCTTTACGGTTTTAACGAGATTCGTGTGCCTGTTTTTGAGCATACGGAGGTGTTTTTGCGCAGCGTAGGTGATACTACCGACGTTGTTCAAAAAGAAATGTATACTTTTGATGATAAGGGCGGCAGGTCAATAACACTTCGTCCTGAGCTTACCGCTGGTGTTATAAGAAGCGCTATTGAAAACGGACTTGTAAACGGAGCTTTGCCCGTTAAGGTTTGTTATGTTGGCGGCTGTTACCGCTATGAAAAGCCGCAGGCTGGCCGACTTAGAGAGTTTCATCAGTTCGGTGTAGAATGTATAGGTGCGGCGGCACCTAATGCCGATGCCGAGGTTATAGCTTTGGCTCGTCAGGTTTTAAGCGCTATAGGTATTGAGAAAATTTCACTTGAAATTAACTCTATTGGTTGTCCTGAATGCAGAAAACAGTACCATGCCGCTTTGAAAGAATATTTCAGTGCTAACATTGAAGAGCTTTGTGGCACTTGTAAGGATAGACTTGACCGTAATCCTATGCGAATTCTTGATTGCAAGTCACCAATATGCTCGGAAATTGCTTCAAAAGCACCTGTAGTGCTTGATTATCTTTGTGATGATTGCCGTGAGCATTTCGAAAAGGTTAAACAGCATCTTACCGCAATGAAGATTGATTTTACAGTTAATCCCCACATTGTGCGTGGTCTTGACTATTATACAAGAACGGTATTCGAGTTTGTTTCGGGCGATATTGGTGCGCAGTCTACCGTTTGTGGTGGCGGCAGATATGATGGTTTGATTTCCCAAATGGGCGGACCTAAGGTGCCGTCTTTGGGCTTTGCAATGGGTATTGAACGTCTTATGCTTGTTCTTAAAAATCAAAACGTTGAATTGCCCGAGGCTAAGCATACCGACCTATATATTGCAGCATTGGGCGAAAATGCTCAGATAAAAGCTACCGAGCTTTGTGCGCTTCTTCGCAACGAGGGTTATAAGGTAGAAACCGATATTTGCGCAAGAGGTCTTAAAGCGCAAATGAAGTTTGCTGATAAAATAGGTGCTAAATTCTCTATGGTTTTGGGTGATGATGAAATTACCTGCGGTGAGGCTAAGCTAAAGGATATGGCAGAAGGCACCGAAAGAAAAATTAAGCTCAATGAAATTGTAGAAGAATTTGGCGAAGTTATACGTGAGCAAATATTTAAAAATATTGCTGAAATTATGTAAAAAAGAGGTTTGTCAAAATGGTTCTTGACAGAATGAATGGTTTAAAGCGTACCAATTATTGCGGTACTTTAACAAGAGAAAATGAGGGTGAACAGGTTACCGTTTGCGGTTGGGTACAACGTCAGCGTGATTTAGGTGGTCTTATATTTGTTGACCTTAGAGACAGAACAGGTATTGTTCAGTTGGCTTTTGACGATAACACAGAAAAATCGGTTTTTGAAAAGGCAACTACACTTCGTTCTGAATTTGTGGTTATGGCAAGCGGTAGTGTGCGTGTGCGCTCATCTATTAATACCGAAATACCCACAGGCGAAATTGAAATAGAGGTAACCGAGCTTAAGGTTTTAGGCGTTTCTCAAACTCCGCCTTTTGAAATTCTTAATGATTCTAACGCTAATGAAGAATTGAGATTGCGATATCGTTACCTTGATTTAAGACGTCCTGATATACAGAGTAATATTCTTCTTCGCCATAAGATTACTAAGGTGACAAGAGATTATTTTGATGATAACGGTTTTATAGAAATTGAAACCCCAACCCTTATTAAATCTACACCAGAGGGTGCTCGTGACTATCTTGTGCCTTCACGTGTTCATAAGGGTAGCTTTTTTGCGCTTCCACAGTCCCCACAGCTTTATAAGCAATTGCTTATGCTTTCGGGCTTTGACCGTTATATGCAAATAGCACGTTGCTATCGTGATGAAGATTTGCGTGCTGACCGTCAGCCTGAGTTTACTCAGATAGACCTTGAAATGTCTTTTGTAGAGCCTGAGGATGTATACGCTATAGCCGAAGGTTATATTAAGCGTCTTTTCAAAGAGGTTTTAGATGTTGATATTCCTACCCCGCTACCAAGACTTACATTTACCGAGGCTATGAACGATTACGGTTCAGATAAACCTGATACCCGCTTTGATATGAAGATTAAGGATTTATCTGATATTGTTGAAAACTGCGGTTTTGGTGTTTTTGCAGATACAGTTAAAAATGGCGGTACAGTAAGAGCTATTACTGCTAAAAATGCTGCCGGTGTATATACAAGAAAAGAAATCGATAAGCTTACCGAAGAGGCTAAGGGAATTGGCGCTAAGGGTCTTGCGTTTATCCGTTGGGCTGAGGATGCACCCACCTGCTCATTCGCTAAGTTTATGACTGAAGAGGAAATGGCGGCTATTTACGAGCGTACAGGTGCTGAAAAGGGCGATGTTATGCTTATAGTTGCTGACCGTAAAAAGACCGTTCTTTCTGTTCTTGGCGCATTACGTTTAACTGTTGCTAAAAGAATAGATATTATCCCCGATAAATTCAACTTCCTTTGGATTACCGAATTCCCGTTCTTCGAGTACAACGAAGAAACAGGCAATTGGGATGCTATGCACCATCCATTTACTTCACCGTTGGATGAAAGTATTCAGTATCTTGACAATGCACCCGAAAAGGTTTTCGCTAAGGCATATGATTTAGTACTTAACGGTGTTGAATTGTCTAGCGGTTCTATAAGAATTACCGATCCCGATTTACAAAAGCGTATGTTTGCGGCGCTCGGTCTAACTGACGAAGAAGCTCACGAAAAGTTCGGCTTCTTAACCGATGCGTTTAAATACGGCGCACCACCACACGGCGGCATGGGCATAGGTCTTGACCGACTTGTAATGCTTATGTGCGGTTGCGATTCCTTGCGTGATGTTATTGCATTCCCCAAGGTTTCAAACTCAAGCGAGCTTATGTCGGGCGCACCGGCTCAGGTTGATACAGCCCAGCTTACCGACCTTTCTATAGCAATAAAAGAATAAGATATAAAAAATTCCGCAAATTTCTTTGCGGAATTTTAATTTTAAGAATACATATTATTTGCTGACATATAATCGTAAATAGCTTTGCCGTGTTGTTGCTCTTCTTTTTGAATGTGGTTAAGGGTATCACGCAAAGTAGCGTCTTTAAACTCGAAAATGCAGGTGTTGTAAAGATTAGATACATGCTTTTCATCAGCTAAAAGGTCGGAGCAAAGGTAACAGTCTGCCTGTTTGTCGGGCGTATCACCTAAACCATAGTTTTGCGTAAAGGTTGTTTTAACCCCCTGTCCGCCGCCTGATTGGGCGCAAGGCATATTGCCGTTTTCAATACTGCAAACAGTATTAAGATGTTGTTGCTCAACATTGGCAATAGAAGTAAAAAGCTCTTTCAACTGTGGATCTAATGCTACAGATGCGTATTTTGTGTACTTTTCAACACAAAGCTTTTCTTGGCCTTTCAAGTCCTTTAATAAATCTGTTTCTTTTTGTGTTAACTGCAAAAAAATCACCTCGGGAATATTTTTACCCCGAGGTGTAAATTTTATGCAACGTATTGAGCAAGTGTAACTATGCAAGGCATGGTTATTAGCGACAAAATGGTTGAGATGGATACCATATTCACCGAAAGCGAGGTGTCTTTATTGAACTTTGCGGAAAACATTGTTGTAACTGCGGCAGTAGGTGCAGCACAGGAAATAACCAAAGATACAAGCAAGTCACCACGAATACCGAAAAGATACATAGCGCCTAGGGATAATAAAGGCACTAAAACAAGCTTCAAGAAAATTGCAAAAACACATTTTGAATCACGCAAGCCGTTTAACATATTGCTTTTGGTAAGATGATAACCTATAACTATCATAGGAATAGGTGTGTTAAGAGCTGCCATATAAGAAATCGGTTCTGATATAATTTTGGGTAACGGTACAGAGAATATAAATACTATTACTCCTAAAGCCAAACCGATTATGCCGGGATTCAAAATAATTTTTTTGGGTGAAAAAGCTTTTTTGTCACCACTCATAGCAAGTAAACCGTAGCTCCATACAAAGAAATTCATAATCGCCACGTAAGATGCGGCATAAAAAACTCCTATATCTCCAAGCAGAGCCTGTTGAAGCGGAATAGACATATACCCGCAGTTTGAGAATACCACGCCAAATCTTAACACTATCTTACGTGCTTCTTCCTTTGAATGCAGAATCAAATGAGAAACAACAATAAAAGCTATATGTAAAATCATAGCCGCTAAAAAGCTTACAAGCAGATTTTTAAGCATGGATTTATCAAACTCACGTATAAACGATTTTATAATTACGCAAGGTGTGGCTGCATACAAAGCAATATCTGTAAAGCTTTTCGCAGAAGCTTCGGTAAGAATTTTTGTTTTTGCCAGCAATACGCCTATAAGAATAAGCGCAAATAGTATACAAACCTGAATAAATACATTTATAAACATTTACTTTTTCCTTTATTAAAATATATTAATAATGATAATAACACAAAAGTGTTGAGAAAGCAATATTTTAATGATATACTAATATAAATAAATTATGCGGTAGTATTAGTCGCATGTAAAAAGGTGTGATAATATGATAATTTTAATAACCGGTGCCTCACATACAGGCAAAACTGCTTTGGCACAAAGATTGATGGAAGAATACAAATATCCGTATCTTTCGATAGACCATTTAAAAATGGGACTTATTCGCAGTAAAAACACAACGCTTACCCCGCTTAGCGAAGATGCAAAGCTTACAGCTTTTTTGTGGCCTATTGTTTGCGAAATGGTAAAAACCGCTATAGAAAACAAGCAAAATCTTATTGTAGAGGGTTGTTATATTCCGCCTGATTGGCAAAAAGATTTTTCGCAAGAATATCTTGAAAGTATAAAATATTGTTGTCTTGTAATGAGCGAGCAATATATAGAAAATAATTTCCAAAACATTAAAAAATATGCAAATGTTATAGAAAACAGATTGTATGATGACTACAGTAAGGCTGAATGCTTGCAAGAAAACGCCCGAATTTTAGACCAATGTAAAAGGTATAATTTGAATTATATTCTTATTGATGATGAATATAAAATAGAGTTTGAAGTGTAGAATATTGCTTTTTAAAACAAACCTAACCCAACGATTCTTCTGGTTGGGTTTTTATTATGTCTTTGAAAAACTTGCTTTTTTCATCGCTTTTGAGTTTGGCGGTTAAGTATTCTTCGGTTTCGTTGAGGGTTTGCATTTCTTTCATTACCGCATTGCTCTACCCTAAGCTCCGTTTTTCTTAGGATTAGAATAACGAATATAAAGAAAAAATCCGAACTTTTCGCCTATTAGACGTAAGTTCGGATTTTTTTATTTGGCTGGGGAATAGGGATTCGAACCCCAACAAACAGAGTCAGAGTCTGTCGTGCTACCGTTACACAATTCCCCAATATTTTCTGTAACAAGAATATTATACCCTAAATTTCGATTATGTCAAGATTTTTTTTACATAAATTAAATATTTTTTAAATTGAATGCATGTATACAATTTTTTCTTGAATATTCTTCTGAAAAATGTTATAATATATTTTAGTTAATATATAGAAGTTTTAAGGAGATATAATGAAAAATACAGAAAATAATAACTATAGTGGAATAATATCACCCCAAATACATAAATATTCTATAAAGTGTTTGGAAAATTGTAAAATAGAGCCAAGTCTTTATATAGAAAACAAAGTAAACCGTGGCTTGCGTGACTTAAATGGTAAAGGTGTACTTACGGGCCTTACCGAAATATCGGACATTATCTCTAAAAGAATTGTTGACGGTGAAGCGGTTCCTTGCGCCGGCGAGCTTTATTATAGAGGCTATGACGTTAAACATATTGTTGCCGATTTAATGGAAAACGACCGCTTTGGTTTTGAAGAGGTTGTATATCTGCTTCTGTTTGGCGAATTGCCAAGCTTGCAAGAACTAGAAGAATTTAAGGAAACATTGTGTTCTTACCGCAGATTGCCGAATAGCTTTGTGCGTGACATTATAACCAAGGCGCCATCAACCGATATGATGAATTCTTTGGCACGTAGTGTGCTTACATTATATTCTTATGACCCGAACCCTGATGATGTGAGTATTCCCAATGTGTTAAGACAATGCTTGCAGTTGATTTCACGTTTCCCGCAGCTTTCGGTTTACGGTTATCATGCATATAATTATGGTATTAATCACGCAAATACTTTCTTTATTCATGATCCTGACGCAAACCTTTCTATTGCAGAAAACATTTTGCACATGCTTCGTATAGACGGTAAGTATTCACCACTTGAAGCTAAAGTTCTGGACATTGCGCTTATTTTGCATGCGGAACATGGCGGAGGAAACAATTCTACCTTTGCAACCCGCGTTGTTCCGTCTTCTGGCACCGATACTTATTCGGCAATAGCTGCGGGTTTGGGTTG
>JAZREW010000068.1:0-3768 GCA_045661005.1 Acutalibacteraceae bacterium
GAATTTGCAAAAGATATAATCACAACAAGCCCGGAAGATATTCAACCGCAACCACCAATCGGCGGTGGCGACGGCGAATGGGATGAAAATATGTAAATAAAGCAAAAAGCCTACGGAATAAAATCCGTAGGCTTTTTTAATGTGCTATGCGGACGGTCGAAAATCGCCCGTCCCTACAAAAGGGTTTTAAAATGTTGATTAATTGTAATTTTTGTTTATAGAAATAATTGTAGGGGATGGTGTTTATAACATCCCGAAAGCAAAGAATTAGGGCTTGTACGTTTAAAGCAATCCTCCCGTCAGCCTGTGGCTGACATTCTCCTTTACACAAGGAGGCTTTTTTATTTTAAATATTGTTTTATGTGTAAATATTTTGTGTTAGAATTTATTAGTGTCACACCTGCCGTACCCCATATTAAAATCAAGATACAAAATTAAATTAAATTAAAAAACAGTAGAAAAAAATTGAAATGTATTGTATAATAAATGTAATTGTAATTTTTTTAAAATGTTTAGTATTTATAGGGTGAGTAAAATGCGTATTGTAATTAAGCTTGGAACATCTACTTTGGCACATAAAACAGGTAGATTAAATATTCGTAGGGTAGAAGAGCTATGCAAGGTTATGAGTGATCTTAAAAATGCAGGAAATGAAATAATTCTTGTGTCATCCGGCGCTATAGGCATGGGCGTGGGCAAGCTTTCGCTTTCAGGTAAGCCTTCCGATATTCCTACAAAACAAGCGGCGGCAGCTGTTGGTCAGTGCGAGCTTATGTATGTTTATGATAAGCTTTTTTCTGAATATAATCATACCGTAGCACAAATTCTTATTACAGGGGCTGACATTGAACATACCGACAGAAGAACTAATTTTGAAAACACAATGCGCCGTCTTTTAGAATTAGACGTTATACCGATATTAAATGAAAACGATTCTATAGCTACCGAAGAAATAGTTATAGGCGATAATGATACTTTAGGCGCTATTGTAGCCACTACTTTAGAGGCGGATTTGCTTATTATTCTTTCGGATATTGACGGTCTTTTCACCGCAGACCCGCATAAAAATAAAGATGCGGTGCTTTTGCACAGCGTGAAAGAAATCACAAAAGAAATAGAGGATATGGTAGGTGGCGCCGGTTCTGACTTGGGTACTGGCGGTATGGCCACTAAAATCAAGGCTGCTAAGATTGCAACCGACGGCGGAACAGATATGGTAATAGCTAACGGTGAAGATCCTATGAAGCTGTACGATATTGTTGACGGTAAAGACATTGGTACAAGATTTTTTGCACGAAAGGCTGATTGATTATGGTATCTACAGCAGAATTGCTTAAAAAAGCAAAGGTGGCGTCTTTAAATGCTCCGCTTTCTACAGAACAAAAAAATAAAGCTTTAAAATGTATGGCAGAAGCTTTAATTCAAAATACCGAAACAATTTTAGCGGCTAATAATACTGACGTTCAAAAGGCTAGGGGAACGGTGTCAGACGTTATGATAGACCGTTTAATGCTAACTGCAGAGCGTATTTCGGCAATGGCTAAAGGCATACTTGAAGTGGTGGAATTGCCCGACCCTGTAGGCAGAGTAATAAGCACTACTTCACATTCTAACGGTTTGATTATTGAAAAAACATCGGTGCCTTTTGGCGTTGTGGCTATTATTTACGAAAGTCGACCGAATGTTACATCAGATGCGGCGGCGCTTAGCTTTAAAAGCGGTAATATTTGTATTCTTCGTAGCGGTAAAGAGGCTTTTGCCAGCGCTAGCGCTATTGTTAAGGCGTTAAAGCAGGGACTTACCAGTTGCGGTGTTAGTGAAGATTATATCAATCTTGTAGAGGATACATCCCGCCAAAGCGCAAACGAGCTTATGACGGCAGTAGGCTTTGTAGATTTGCTTATACCACGTGGTGGTAAGGGTTTAATTAAGGCTTGCACAGATAATGCAAAAGTGCCTTGCATAGAAACAGGCACGGGTATTTGTCACATATATGTTGATGAAACAGCTGATTTTGAAAAGGCGCTTAATATTATAGATAATGCCAAAACTAGCAGACCTTCGGTTTGTAATGCGGCAGAGGTTTTATTGGTTAACAAGGCTGTTTCGCAAGAATTTCTTCCTTTGTTGTATGATAGATTCAATGACAATAACAGAGCTAATAAAGTTGAATTGCGTGGCGATGATAAAGCCGCAAAAATAATTGATATTAAAAACGCTACAAGCGATGATTTCGATACAGAGTTTCTTGATTATATAATGGCAGTAAAAGTAGTGGATGGGGTAGAAGAAGCGGTGCAACATATTTCAGAACACTCTACACACCATAGCGAAAGCATTATTACCGAAAACGCAGAAAGTGCTGAGTATTTTACAGCACGTGTAGATTCGGCAGCGGTGTATATTAATGCTTCTACAAGATTTACTGATGGTGGCGAATTTGGTCTTGGTTGCGAAATGGGTATTTCAACCCAAAAATTGCATGCCCGTGGTCCTATGGGACTATGCGAGTTAAACACCTACAAGTATATTATTAAAGGAAACGGACAGATAAGATAGGAGATATTTTATGGCAACGGTTAAATTTGGTTTTATAGGAACAGGCAATATGGGTTCAGCTCTTGCAAGGGCGGTGTGCAAAGCAGTATCGGGCGATGAAATTCTACTTGCAGATAGTTCAACCGTTAAGGCAGAGCTTTTAGCAAAAGAGTTGAATGCTACCAGTGCTGACAGTATTACTGTTGCAGAGCATGCAAAATTTATTTTCTTGGGTGTAAAGCCACAGATGATGAAATCTGTTTTAGATAGTATATCTGACGTTCTAGAGCATAGAACAGACCGCTTTGTGCTAGTATCTATGGCGGCGGGAATAGAAATTTCATCGTTAGCTTCAATGTGCGGTAAAAATTATCCTATAATTAGAATAATGCCTAATACACCGGTTTCTGTAGAAAAGGGAATGCTTCTTTATACCGCAAATGAAAATGTGTTTATGGATGAAATAAGCGAATTTACGGCCGCTTTAAAATATACGGGCAGAATTGACAGAATAGAAGAAAGCTTAATCGATCCCGCATCTGCAATATCTGGTTGTGGTCCTGCATTTGTATATATGTTCGCAGAAAGCTTGGCAGATGCCGCAGTTGAGTGCGGATTACCAAGAAATAAAGCTATAGAGTATGCGGCACAAACCTTATCGGGAGCGGCAGAATTAATGCTTACTTCGGGAAAACATCCGGGACAGTTGAAGGATGAGGTTTGCTCACCCGCAGGTAGCACTATTGAGGGTGTGCGTTCTTTAGAGGATTCAGCATTTAGGGGAGCGGTTATAAAAGCCGTTAACGCATCCTTCAAACGTACAAAAGAATTAGGGAAATAATTCAATATTGGTAAAAAAGCGTGTGCTAATCAAGCACACGCTTTTTAATAAGACTAAAACGAACCAAAATGCACCAAAGGGCAAAAAGAAAAATCCCCAAAGCCTTATAAACAAAGGCTTTGAGGACCTCATAAAATGGTGCGGGTGACAGGACTTGAACCTGCACGCGTAAGCGCTAGCTCCTAAGGCTAGTGCGTCTGCCAATTCCGCCACACCCGCATATTGACCTATTGCACAAAACCATGTGCAAATGATATTTTACTTTAAATCGCATTAAAAGTCAAGTATAAAAATAACAAAAGTATATTTTTATTAAAACTACAAAATTTAATAGTAAAATTATTAAATTTTGAGGTGTAATAATGGCGCAAAAAATCGGAAAAAGAACA
>JAZREW010000069.1:0-12744 GCA_045661005.1 Acutalibacteraceae bacterium
GGACGCAATCTATCCGCCAAAGGTGAATTCATAAATTATCGCCTACCCAATTCGCATAATTATACGCATATATTATACTTTGAAATCACTTTTAAGTCAATCACCGCTTACAACACGCATAAAATTTAACTAAACACTTGAAAAAACGCCACACATATAATATAATTAATTAGTTAAAATGGGTTAATATATAATTCCTAACTCTACCGGAGGTAATTCGATGTTAAATTATTACAACGCAACTGCAGAAGAACTGCAAGCAGAATTTCAAAACGTAAAAGCAGAATATGAAAGACTCTGCTCTTTACATCTTTCCTTAGACATGTCACGAGGAAAACCCGGATTCGACAATATGGATATAAGTGCCAAAATGTTTGATTTGGTTGGTAACGATAGTAGATTTAAGAACATAAGCGGAATTGATTGCCGTAATTATGGCGGACTAGACGGTCTTGCCGAGCTTAAATCGCTTTTTGCTAATTTGTTAGAGCTTGAAGATGACCAAATAATAGTAGGCGGTAACTCATCACTTAATATGATGTTTGATACCATTGCTCAGGCTATGACTCACGGTATGGGTGGCGAGCCTTGGGTTAAAGAGGATAACCGTAAGTTCCTCTGCCCTGTACCGGGTTATGACCGCCACTTCGCAATAACCGAATATTTTGGATTTGAGCTTATTCCCGTACCAACCACCGAAGAAGGTCCTGACATGGATGTTGTTGAGGAATTGGTACGTGATAAGTCGGTTAAGGGTATTTGGTGCGTTCCAAAATACTCTAACCCCGAAGGTATAACCTATAGCGACGAAGTTGTTCGCAGAATGGCTAACTTAAAACCTGCCGCAGGCGATTTTCGTATTTTCTGGGATAACGCTTACTGTGTGCATGATTTATATGACGAGGGCGATAAGCTTTTAAACATTTATACCGAATGTGTAAAGGCAGGCAACCCTGATTTGCCTATAATCTTCACCTCTACCTCAAAAATCACATTCCCCGGCGCCGGCGTTGCCGCCGAGGCCGCAAGCCCAAATAACGTAAGCTTGCTTAAGGGCAGAATGAAGTTCCAAACAATTGGTCCTGATAAACTAAATCAGTTAAGACACGCCCGTATGTTCCGCTCAGCTGAAGACGTTGTAGCTCACATGAAAAAGCATGCCGCTATACTTCGCCCTAAATTCGATGCGGTTCTTTGCGAATTAGATAAACAGCTTGCAGGCACAGGCGTTGCCCGCTGGACAACACCAAAAGGCGGTTATTTCATCAGCCTTTATGTTCCTGAAGGCTGTGCTTCAAGGGTAGAACAGTTATGTGCGTATGCAGGTATGATTCTTACACCTGCCGGCGCTACTTATCCTTATGGTAAAGACCCTCTTGATTCTAACCTTAGAATAGCACCGTCATATCCAAGCGTTGAAGAAATTGAAAAAGCATCGTCCGTTTTGTGTGTTGCAGTTAAATATGCCGCACTTGAAAAATTGCTGAATGGATAGGTGGCAAAAATGAAAAGAGTATTAGCAACATTTTTGGCACTTGCTTTAGTTTTTTCAATATGTAATTTTTCTGTTTTTACTCACGCTTCAAACAGTTCAGAGCAAACTACTATTTGCACAAACCCAGAAGACGTTGATCTTGGCGCAACAATGCCAATACCTCCAGTTTATGAAATTGCTATGCAACTTGACTATACCTATGTGATTAACGAAGATGGAACTATAACAATCACAGGGTATAACAGTATAGAAAATTTCAACGGGTTAATGCATATCCCTTACAGTTATGACGGATATGTGGTTTCTGCTATAGCAAATGAGGCGTTTAAAGGAAACACTGAAATTACCGATCTAGATGTTACTGCAAGCCTTAAAACAATTGGCGATTCTGCTTTTGAAAACTGTAGCGCACTCAAGAAAGTTTTTCTTGATGACGGCGTCACTTATCTAGGTGCAAGCTGCTTCAAAAATTGCCAAAATTTAACTTATGTTAAGCTTTCTAATGGAATGAGCGAAATAAAGGATTATACGTTTGCGAATTGCAGAAAATTAGAAACATTGGTTTTACCCGATAGACTTGTTTCTTTGGGGGATCATGCATTATATTATTGTTGGGCTTTAAAGGAATTGAATCTGCCTGATACGGTTAATTATTTGGGTCCATATTCAATATTCGATTGCGAATCGCTAAAAACTCTTATTATTCCCGAAGGTGTTGAAGCAATAGAAAATTGGGGATTGGCTTACAACATATCTCTTACCAATCTTAAGTTACCTAGCACGCTAAAAAGAACAGGCGGTTATTCTATTGCAAACTGTTATGCATTAGAAACGGTCGTTGTTCCCGGAAGTGTTGAACTGTTAGGTCAATTTACTTTTTCAGAATGCAAAAAACTGAAAAACATCACCCTTGAAGAAGGAATGAAAAAAATAGACCGATATGCGTTCTATAAATGCACTTCAATAGAAGAAATAACCTTACCCGATAGCCTAGAGCGTGTTGAAGATAGCGTGTTTAGAGGTTGTAACAAAATAAAAAAGATGACCATTCCCTTTACCGGCGGCAGCAGAACAAGCGATACCTATTTTTCGTGGCTTTTCACCAATACCGGACGAGATGAATTGCCCGACCATATGACCGAAATAACTTTAACTGATAGTAGCACAGAACTTAAACCAAGCGCATTCAGTGATTGTAAAAGGGTTGATAAAATTAATCTGCCAAAAAAAATAACAAAGGTGGGTTCATTTGCTTTCTATAGATGTTATCTGCTTGAAACAATAGCGTTGCCACCCGGTGTAACATATATTGATATTTGTGCTATTTATGACAATACAAACCTTAAAGAAGTATATCTCCCCAATTCCATAACCGAAATCAACTGGAAAAACTTCCTTTATTATGGGGACGAAAAAGCCAGAGCAGTTATCAGATGTTATCCTAATTCATATGCGCATAAATTTGCTGTAGAAAAAGGCAGAAATTATAAGCTTATGGTAAGATACGATGCTTCAGGCGACGATGTTCTTGATGCGAACGATTTAACCGTTATGAGAAAATATCTTTTTAACGGTGGCGAAATTGCTTATCAGGCTGACTGTAATGATGACGGCGAAGTTGATATACTTGATTTTGTTAAGATAAAAAAACACTTTATTTTGCAAAATGAAAATTAATCAATCACTATTTTTAGTACGTATTAGATTGTTACATAAAATATCGTTGACTTTACACGATTTTTTATGTATAATTAATAGAAAATATGTGTTTTTATAACACATCAATAAAACGAAGAATTTGGAGGATTTGCCATGAAGTCCAAAAGAACAGGCAAGCCGGTGTTTTTCGTAATTTTCGTTCTAATTTTGGCGCTTACTTATTCCGCCTTTTTTGGAATTGAAAGTTACTATGGTGACACCAGAAATGTTTATGTAAAGGGTGCTAACGATATCCGTTGGGGTATTGATATTCGAGGCGGTGTTGAAGCCGTGTTCTCACCCGATAAGGCAGATGTTGATATTACTGATGAGGATATGGATGCTGCAAAAGCAATTATTGAAACTCGTCTTGTAAATAAGAACATCACCGACTATGAAGTTTATACCGATAGTGATAATCATCAGATTATCGTGCGTTTCCCCTGGGCTGCTGACGAAAGCGATTTTGACGCTACCGCAGCTGTTCAAGAATTAGGCGAAACTGCATTGCTTTCATTCTGTAAGGGTGAAACAAAAGATGAAGTTATCCTAAGTGGCGCAGCTGATATTAAAAAGGCTGAACCCGGTGTTGACGAAAACGGCGCTTATGTTGTTTATCTAACCTTTACCGATGCCGGTAGTTCAAAATTTGCTACCGCTACCGCTTCTCTTGTAGGTTCAAGCATTTCTATCTGGATGGATGAAACAATGCTTTCAGCTCCTACAGTTAACGAAGCAATTACTGGTGGCCAGGCATACATAACTGGTATGGCAGATGCTGAAGCAGCAAAAGAACTTGCAGACAAAATTAATGCGGGTTCACTTCCTTTTGCTTTAACTGTTGATGACAGTAAGCTTCAAATCATATCAGCAACACTTGGTTCTGATGCATTACGTGTAATGCTTATTGCAGGTTCTGTTGCATTTGCAGTTGTTTGCTTGCTTATGATTTTACGTTACAGACTTAACGGCTTTATAACAAGTATTGCATTGTTAGGTCAATTAGCAGGTTCAATAGCTTGTATTTCAGGTTTCTTCCCGAATGCTGATAGCTTTACACTTACAATCCCCGGTATCGCAGGTATTATTCTTTCTGTTGGTGTGGGTGTTGACTGTAACGTTATCGCTGCTGAAAGAATTCGTGATGAGTTCCAAAAGGGTAAGACTATTGACGGTGCTATAGACAGTGGTTACAAAAACTCACTCAGCGCTATTATCGATGGTAACGTAACAATCGTTATTGTTTCCCTTGTTCTTATGGGCGCATTCGGCACACCTGATAGTATACTTGCAAAAGTCTTCTCACCAATTATGTCATTACTCGGTACATCTATTACCGGTTCTATTTACTCATTCGGTTACACACTTCTTGTAGGTACAATATTCAACCTTATCATGGGTGTTCTTGCTTCCAAGTCTATGATAAAGAGTGTTTCTCAGTTCAAGTTCCTTAGAAATCCCTGGCTTTATGGAGGTAAGAAAAATGCGTGAGTTTAATATTAATTACAATAAAACATTTAAACCGGTACTTATCATCTATCTTGCTATTTTCCTTGTTGGTATTATAATTGCAGGAATTTGGGGAGTTGAGCTTGACATTAACTTCCGTGGTGGTGCAAAAGTAGCTTACTCTTATTCAGGCGAAATGAAAACCGCTGATATCGAAGCGGTTGTTAAAGAAACCATTAAAGAAAAGTTTACCGTTGGTCAAAGCGAAGCTTTGGCAGGTAATACAAAAACCTTTGAAATTTCTCTTGTTGGTAAAAATGCATTGTCTGCTGAAGAGCAAGAAGCTCTTACAAAAGCACTTAACGAAAAGTTTAAGGATAATGAAATTAAGCTTTACAACTCTAACTCGGTTAGTCCTACAATTGCAGGCACATTCTTTGCAAAGTGCTTGGTAGCAGTTGTTATTACCGCTATTCTTGTGGTAATTTACGTAGGCATTCGTTTCAAAAAGATAGGCGGTGTTACCGCTGCTCTTACCGCTCTTGTAGCACTTGTGTTTGACGTTCTTGTAACATTCTTCGTATGTGTTATCTTCCGTTTACAGATTGATCTTAACTATGTAGCTGTTGTGCTTACTATTTTAGGTTACTCACTTAACGATACAATCGTTATTTATGACCGTGTACGTGAAAATGAAAGATTAAATCCCGGTATGGAAATCGGCGACCTTGTTAATATGAGTATCAATAAGGTTCTCATAAGAAACATTGTAACATCTATTACAACATTCTTAGCTGTTATGACTATAGTGGTTGTTTCCGAATTATTCGGTTTATCTTCACTTCGTACATTTGCTATTCCTATGGCATTCGGTCTTATCTCTGGTGGTATTTCTTCAATCTTTATTTCAGGTCCACTTTGGGTTATCTGGAAACGCCGCCGTGCAAGCAAAGCAAAAGCTTAAATTATGTTTCTATAGAAAAAGTCCCGCCATAAAGGCGGGACTTTTTATTATACTTGTTTTTAGATTTTTCCAAACGTTCTTACTTTTCTGCCTAAAAAATATTATTTAAAATCACCGAAATTATCAATATAATAACATAAATAAAATACATATATTTTTTTGCAAGTTGATTTTCAATGGCAAAAACATAATTTTTATCAAAAAATATATCTATTAATGCACAAATTGAATATATAACAATACTTATAAATAATGGTATTCCTAAAACATTATATTCAAAAGCTTTTTTAAATTCGAATTTCAAAATTGAAATAAAAGCTCTTGTTAATCCACATCCAAAACAAGAAATGCCAAAAATATTCTTAACTAAACACAATGAACCTGAAAAAACTTTTGTTATGACGAACAGTATAATAAAAAAGACAAACCCTACACCTAAACGATGTAAGGTAAGTCTTTTTTTTCTTTCAGAATATTTTAACTTATACCAAAGGTTGACCATAACTATCTCTAAATCCACCTGATAAAATAGCAATCAAGTCGATTATTGTACCGATACCACAAAGACCATAAGTGAAAAAATGAAGAACACCGCTGCCAACTTTGCCTACGTACATTCTGTGAATACCAGCAATTCCAAAAAAGCCGAGTATACACAAAATTAAAGCTGTTGTTTTACTTTTTCTTGGTCCATAAAAACCGGGTGCAATATTTGTATTTGTGTTTGTATTTACACTTTCATTGCTGTTTGTAATATTAATTACCGGCTGTCCGTTTGCTGATTGCTTAGCCTCATCTAGAACATTACCAAGATCGTCTTTACAATACAATTTTCCTTTTACTTCTACAAGACATTCCTTACAAAAAGGTTTGCCGCAGTATGTACACATTCCTTGTGCTTCTACCTCTGGATGATTTGTGCAATTCATTTTTCATTACCCCCATCGTTTTTGCTTGTTTCAATAAAATAATCTTTGACTTTTAAAAATATTGACCTTGCTACAAAGAGTACGGTTATTCCAACAACAACACAACTGATGAAACCGCCAAATATTAATACTGGTATCATATTTGAAAAATTCAAGTTTCGCCAATCGAAAAATGTTGTATCGCTAGAACCTACAAAAAGAGCAATTCCAACAGTCAAAACTATACAAACAAGCGATAAAATTATTAATAATATTATCTGTGAAAAAAATGATTTGTTTTTCATATACAACACCCCACTCTTATCTATTAAATAATAACACGAATATACAAGAATGTCAATATTTTTACATAAATTTGCATAATTATTGTACAAATACTCGTTAAATTATGTGAAAAATGACACTTACTGTTTGCAACTCTACGTTTAAATATATTTCTTTCATTTTGTTTATGTTTTATTTAAATATTAGACAAATAACACCCCCTACTTAGATGAATCTAAGTAGGGGGTGTTGGATTAAACCGCATAACAGCCAAACTATCGTCTTTAGGTACAAGCTTTAGGTTTGTACTAACTAAAACGGATTGACTCCAGCGGCACACTGGTGGAGCTACAGCTTCCAAATCGAACTATTTGGTCGAGTCGCTAATTTTAGATTAGCACAAACCTTTAGAACGGATTGGGTGCCGAGCCTCTCGGCTGGAAGTGACAGACAATTCCGAACCTATAACCAAATTTCATTGTATAGGATTGAACCCCTACATATTTTTTATGTTTCGTGCGCAAAGCCGACACCTTAACCTCTTCACTATTACTTCTTACTTATTACTTCAAAATCGACAAGGTTTTTAGTGAAGAGTGAAGAAGTAAGAGGTAAGAAGTAAAAATCGACAAGGCTCTGTCGAACCTTGTCGATTTTTGGTGGAGATGAGGAGAATCGAACTCCTGTCCGAAAATCTATTCATACCGGCGTCTCCGAGCGCAGTTGCTTTTTTAAATTCCCTTCAGTATACGTCAAGCAACAAACTTATACTGTCAGTAGCTCTTATTGCATGACGGCAGCCAGAGCAACCCGCCGTTCACGTTCACCGCTAAAATGACACCCTTACTCTGCCACGGTACTCAGAGGTCGGATGAGCCGCCTGTAATTAGGCAGCTAAAGCAACGTTATTGTTGTTAGTTAATTTTTTATGCGGATTTTATAGCGGTCCCGCACCGCTGCTCGCTTCCAATACTTCAAAATCCCCGTCGAAACCTTTACATCCCCGTATTTATATTGTAGGGACAGGCGTCCCGACTGTCCGTCAGGCTACCTATTCTGTTCCTTTAATGCACGGTCAATTTGGCGGTTAGCGTCTTTTCTTGCAGCGTCCTCACGTTTATCGTGTAGCTTTTTACCCTTACAAAGACCAAGTTGTACCTTAACTAAGGAACCCTTGAAATATAATGAAAGGGGGATAAGCGCCAAGCCTTCTTGCTTAACCGCACCAAAAAGGCGCATTATTTCACGTTTGTGAAGCAGTAATTTTCTATTTCGGGCAGGCGGACGATTAAAAATATTGCCATGCTCGTAAGGACTTATATGCATTTGCTTAATTATCATTTCACCGTTATCTACGCTGCACCAGGCGTCTTTTAAATTAACACCGCCCTGACGTATAGACTTAACCTCGGTTCCCGAAAGCGAAATGCCCGCCTCAAAGCTTTCTATCACAAAATATTCGTGAAAAGCTTTTTTGTTTGTAGCAATTGTTTTTGTGTTTTCCAAGCCGTACCCTCCTTTCAAGAAAACTGCAAAAAGATTATAACACAATTCAATTAATCGGTCAAGAAAAGACTGTCGAAACACCAATTGTTTAAAACCAATTTTTTCTTGAAAAATTTAACCGCCCCTGCTTATTTCAGCAAAGGCGGTTGGTTAAATTGTTATGTTCTAATTAACCCTCAACGATAGCCTCTACAGGACAACCTGCAGTACAAGCACCGCAATCGCAGCACTTCTCAGCATCGATAACATATTGAGTATCGCCCTCAGAAATAGCGTCGCAAGGACAACCTGCAGCACATGCACCACAGCTGATGCAAGCATCGGTAATTTTGTAAGCCATTAAAATACACCTCCATAGCTTTTCTTATCTTATTGTATCATAAAACGACAAAAAATCAAGAAAAATTTATTAACTAGAAATAAATTATATGTGTACGTGCAAATGTTTCGTTTGGATTAACCGCCGTCATACCATCTTTTTCGCTTAAATCATAACTATCGTTAACATAAGATGGGCAGGTAGTCCAAGGTTCTATGCATACATAAGGTGCTTTTGCGTTTGGCTTTGTCCATATAAGTAAATAATCAAAACCGTTAAAATCTACCGAAACGCTCTTGCCTGTTTTTCTGTTGCGTAATGTTACAAAGCGTGACTTAATATCGGTAAAAATAAGTGCATCAATATTAAAATACTTATCATAAAGCGGTAAAGTGTCGCTTTCAAACAAAACAGTATCTGTTTCGTGAGAAATAAGTGTACCATCAAGACGGTGGGTTTTAAGAGTTTCTTTCTTTTCGAAAATCACGTCATAATCCTCAACACCCTCAGGGCAGGAATATCCCTCGTGAGCGCCTACAGATGTGTACATAATATCATCAGATAAATTCTTAACCTCGTAAACCACCTTAACCGCACTGCCTGTAAGGGTGAACTTTACTCTAAATTCAAATTCCCAAGGATATTTTTTCAAGGTTTCAGGACTGCTTTTAAGTAAAAATACCGCAGAAACATCATTGCTCTTTTCAACCACAAAATCAGATTTTCTTGCAAATCCGTGTTTTTCAAGCAAATATTCTTTTCCGTTATGTATAAATTTATCGTCTACAATTCCGCCACAAATTGGAAAAAGAACAGGCGCTGTGCCGGTCCAATAAGCAGGGTCGCCATTCCATAAACGTTCTTCACCGTTTACTTTAACGCTTCTAAGCTCTGCGCCTTTTTCTAAAATTTCAGCCCTTACTGCGCCATTATCTAAAACAACCATATTTTGCCCTCCGTATAACGTGTTTTTTCATTATATTAATTATTGGTGAAACAATCTTGTCTCTTCTAACCTTTTTCATTATAACTTATTAAAAATCTTTTTTCAATAGGCTGAAACGCACTTTTTAAGCCTAAAATTCACAATTAATGGTTTTTTTCATATACTGTGCGTAAGAGGTGGCTTAAATGGATAAAAATCTCATAGAACAATACAAAAACGAAATGCTTAAAATGCACAAAACCGCAAACATTACAACTAATATTCCGCAACCGCAAAACAATACCGTAATACCGCCGTTACAACAAAGCAACGAAGGCTCTACAGGCGGTATTATAGCAATAGTTACTACCCTGCGTGCATTATATCCGCTTGAAAACGCACGTGTTACAATTTTTACGGGTTCAATAGATAATATGCAGGTTGTAGCGTCAGATACAACCAACCAAAGTGGCAGAACAAAGGAATTTATGCTTGAAACACCCTCAAAACAGTTGTCGTTATCATCCAAAACACAAGCAGAACCTTTTTCAAGATACAATATGCTTGTACAGGCAGAGGGGTACATTGATAACATACATCTTAACATTCCGGTTTTCAGCGGTGTTACCTCTATACAATCCTCGAATATGATGCTACTTGAAACCGCAGGCGTTAATAAAGGTCCGCAAATTTTTGATGAATCAATATCATACGGTTTAAATTAAAATTTAAGGAGGTCTTTTTATGCCGGAGGTACTAACGCCCGTAATACCCGAAACCATAACCGTGCATTTAGGGGCACCGACCTCTAATGCACAAAATGTCACGGTTCCGTTTAGTGATTATATAAAAAATGTGGCTTCAAGCGAAATATATCCAACCTGGCCTGAAAATGCCTTGCGAGCCAACATATATGCTATAATTTCTTTTGCTCTTAACCGAATTTATACAGAATACTACCCCGCACGTGGGTATAATTTTGATATTACTAATTCAACACAGTTTGACCAAGCCTTTGTGCCTGACCGTGAAATTTTTGAAAACATAGGGTACATAGTAGACGATATTTTTAACGATTATGTTGTTCGCCAAGGCACAATTCAACCACTTTTTACACAGTTTTGCAATGGTACAACCTCGCAATGCGACGGTCTTTCGCAATGGGGTACAGTACAACTTGCCGAGCAGGGCTTAACACCCTTTGAAATTCTGCAAAATTATTATGGTAACAATATAGGTCTTGTAGAAAATGCGCCGGTTAGCTTTACTGCCGAAAGTTATCCCGGTGTACCCTTGCGGGTGGGGGATTCAGGCAACAATGTGCAAATTTTGCAAAATCAGCTAAACCGAATAGCACGAAATTATCCCGCTATACCTAAAATTGAAAACGTAAACGGTATTTTTGGGCTTGATACCGAGGCGTCAGTTGAAAAATTTCAAGAAATTTTTAATATAACCCAAACAGGCGAGGTAGATAAAGCCACTTGGTATGCCATAAAACGCTATTATGCGGGTGTTAAGGGTCTTTCAGAGCTTGCCGCCGAAGGTGTAACAATTGCAGAAGCAACAGTACCCTTTGCAACCGAGCTTTCCAGCGGAATGAGCGGTATTCCCGTAAGAACCTTACAATATTATTTAAGCATTATAGCCTATTTTAATCAAAGCTTGGCGCCGGTTCCCTTAACGGGTGTGTTCGATTCGCAAACGGTTGATGCGGTTTCACGTTTTCAAGAATTTTATGGCTTGCCCGTAACGGGAATTGTAGATACTGCCACTTGGAATATAATAACAAAAATTTATACCGAAACAGTAGCTTCTTTGCCACCCGGGTACGAGGGCGAAAATGCCAAGCTTTACCCGGGTTATTTTCTAACAAAAGGAATGCGAAATCAATCTGTAACCGATTTGCAAACCTATCTTTCATTTATTGCACAAAATATTTCCGAATTGCCAAGTGTTGCGGTTACAGGGTATTACGGCGACCAAACCGAAAACGCTGTTCTTACATTTCAAAGACTATTTGGAATAACCGAATCGGGAGCGGTAGGACCTGTAACCTGGTATCAAATTGCCCGTGAATATGACGCCTTGCGTGAGCAACAATCAAACAGTTAAATTTAAACTAAAAAGAAAAGAGTGAATGTTAAATGAACTGCCCCAATTTGTGCGGACAGTACAAAAAACATCCACTCTTTTTTTACTAAAATATTATTCCTCATCATCTTCAAACGAAAAATCATTTAATTCATCAAAATCAAGAAATTCAGATAAAGTCATATTAAAAGCAATAGCCAATTTGTGTAAGGTTTTTACTCTGGGATTCTTTGTAAGTCCACGAACTATATTATCTAGTGTGGATTGCTTAACATCACTCATTGTAGCTAGTTTATTAATTGCAATATTTCTTTTTTTGCAAAGTTCACGTATTCTTTTTACATAAATTTCTGAATATTCCATAGTTAAAGCCTCACAACATTATTACCCATTTATGGGTTAATATTATGATAACCGCTTTCACTCACTATTTTACCCGTATACGGGTTGACAAAAAGAACAATTTGCTTTAAACTAAATTTACCCGTATATGGGTAATTGTGATTTAAGTGGTGATTTTGTGTCAACTTGTACTTTTTTTGGTCATAGAGATACTTCAGAAGAAATAGAACCTATTTTAAAAAATGTATTAATTGATTTAATAGAAAATAAGAATGTTAAAATTTTTTACGTAGGTAATCATGGTAATTTCGATTATATTGTAAGAAAAACATTAAAAGAATTACAAGAAAATTATACACATATAAAATATTCGGTAGTTTTAGCTTATCATCCAACAAAAAAGGGTGAATTTGATTATAAAGATTTTTCCGACACTATATATCCTTTTGATACAGAAAATATTCCGCCCAAATTTGCAATT
The DNA here is from genome assembly GCA_045661005.1 of Acutalibacteraceae bacterium. Lineage (GTDB taxonomy): Bacteria > Bacillota > Clostridia > Oscillospirales > Acutalibacteraceae > UBA737. The sequence continues at coordinate 12,467 of JAZREW010000069.1, forward strand.
GTAAAACGTAATAAATGGATGATAGAAAAATCAACTTATGTTGTTTGTAATATAAAATACATAACCGGCGGTGCTGCTGAATGTAAAAGAATTGCTGAAAGAAAAGGTAAAATTGTAATTAATCTTGCAAATATATCTAATCATAACCACTAGTAAACTAGTGGTATGCACAGCCCCTATAAGGGGCGCCTACTGGCTAGGTCCCTAAAAGGGACCTCGAAAGTTTGGCAACGCATTACCATCTCGGGCAGCCGCTCACGTGCGGCTGTCTTTTTTTG
>JAZREW010000070.1:0-4334 GCA_045661005.1 Acutalibacteraceae bacterium
ACATAATTTTTATATCCGTTAACTTCCTTAACAGAGCCCACTGTATAAAGCGTCATACCGGCATCAGCTACAAGACTTCTGCCGGGCTCCATATGTATTTTAGGAACAGATATTCCCAAAGCCTCGCATTGCTTATTTAAAGCGTCGGCTACTTCACGAATTTTTTCCCCATAATCTATAACAGGATCAGACTCAACATAACGCACTCCAAAACCGCCACCAAGGTTAAGTATATCTGCTTGGCAACCCAATTTTTCTTTTACATCTACAATAAACTGTAGCATAATTTCCGATGCAGTTACAAAAGGCTCTGATTCAAAAATCTGTGAACCAATATGACAATGAAAACCGCACAAATTCAAATTTTCGCAACCCAATGCTTTTTCGGTTACATTTAAAGCTTCACCGCTTTTAATAGCTATACCAAATTTTGATTCTTCTGAGCCTGTAGAGATTTTTTTATGTGTGTGTGGGTCAATACCAGGCGTAACACGCAATAATACGTTCTGCTTTATTCCCTTTTTGCCTGCAATATGGTTTATTGCATAAAGCTCATCTGTATTATCTACAACAAAATAACCTACGCCATTTTTAATAGCAAAAACAATGTCCGTATCCGCTTTATTATTTCCATGGAAATAGCATCTCTCCATAGGAAATCCTGCGCTTACAGCAGTATATATTTCACCTGGTGATACTACATCAATGTCAATACCCTCTTCTGCCATAATTCTATAAATCTGTTTTATAGAAAAAGCCTTGCTTGCAAATTCGGGCATAGAACCTGTAGGCATACAATCTGCCATTGTGTTTTTGTATGTGCGAACACGCTCTCTGATTAAATTTTCATCCATTAAATATAATGGCGTACCATATTTTTCTGCTAACTCAACAGTATCAAAACCGGCAAATGTAAGATGACCTTTTTCATTTACCGAAACATTATCACAAATCATTAAAAAGCTCCTTAACTGGGGTGAATTAAACATTAATACCTACTTTACGCATTTCAGAAAGCAATACCTCACGGTGTGCATCCTCCATACAAGTAAGTGGCAAACGAAGATAATCCTCGCAATAGCCCATAGCTGCCATAGCAGCCTTTACAGGTATAGGATTAACCTCGCAGAAAAGTGCATTTATTAAAGGTAGATAATCAAGTTGCATTTTAGCGGCACCCTTTACGTCACCCTCTGCAAACTTCTTGCACATCAAAGAAGACTCTTTTGGCAAAAGGTTAGAAAGAACCGAGATACAGCCTTTACCACCCAAAGACATAATCGGGATAACCTGATCGTCATTACCTGAATAAATGTTGATTTTATCACCGCAAAGGGCAGCAATTTCTGCAATTTTAGAAATATTACCGCTAGCTTCCTTAATAGCGTTAATGTTAGGATGCTCAGCTAAAGCTGCAACGGTTGTAGGCTCAATATTAACACCTGTTCTTGATGGTACATTATAAAGTATAATTGGTTTTGTAGAAACATCTGCAATTTGAGTAAACAACTTTATAAGACCATTTTGTGTAGCTTTGTTGTAATAAGGTGTAACTACTAAAACACCGTCTACACCAACTGAGCAAGCAAACTCGGTTAAATCAAGTGCGTATGCAGTATCGTTAGAACCTGTGCCTGCAATAACAGGAACCCTGCCGTTAACATGCTTTACAGAAAATTCAATAGCTTCACGATGCTCTTCATCTGTAAGAGTAGAAGATTCACCGGTAGTACCACATACTACAAGAGCGTCAATTCCCTCTTCTATCTGCCAGTCAATAAGCTTGCCGAAAGCTTCGTAATCAATACCGTTTTCGGTAATAGGTGTAATAATGCCTGTTGCCATGCCTTCAAAAATTGGTTTTTTCATTTTTTCTTTCTTCCTTTACTATACAATAAAAAATAGCCGATTGCTCGGCTACCAAAAATCAGAAAAAGCGCATAACTGCACCCAATTATATCTGTTTTCGATAGCTCTCCGCAAATGCGACAGTAAAACAGATATTATTCCGTTTTACCAGCAAAATGTCCGCCAACATTTAACTTCGGCGACTGTTCCTTTCGCTTTTGACATCTTTCTGCCGAAATTAACATTCAAAAGCTACTTTTAACATATCGCACCTCTATCCACAGATAAATTTAACACATTAACTAAAATTTGTCAAGTCCTATTTAATCACTTGACTAAATATAAAAGCGATTTTCAAACTGAGTAGGCAAACCCTCTTTATATAAATGTGAATCGTTTGAAAGAGTAAGTATCTTAGGCACACACAAACCGTCCTTATCCGCTTTAAATTCCACTACTGTCATACAACTGTGATTAACATCCATAGTGGTCCATGCTATAGGTAGCGGTATATCAAGCATAACACCAAGCCAAGAAATACTAAAGCCTTGATGGCAGAATACCGCAATTCTTTCGTCATTTCCATTTTTAGCTATGTAACGTTTGTTTTCAAAATCATGCTCATATCCATGTCGGCTTAAAAATTCATCAGAGCTTTTACGCAAAAAATCATATCCGCCCTTACCGTCAATATTCTTGAATATGGGTGATTCATACCAATTATAACCCAGCTTTTCAACCTCAGGCTCACGCAAGTGTGTTCTCGCACTGCTATGGAAAATCCAAGTTTGTACGCCATTATCGTTAACCGTAAAATACGAAAAAGCTTTGCTTTCGCTGGTCCATTCTTCTATCTGTAGCTTCTTACCAAGTAATACTTCTGTGGGATGTGCGGTTTGCTGAGCACGAATAAGCGGTGAAGAATAAATTTTATCAATACCGTGGCTTGCAAGTCTCTTAGCCAAAGCCTGTGCCTGTAAATGTCCTTTTTCGGTTAACGAATCCGGATTGTATATAGGGTCACCGTGTCTTAATATGTACAATAACATTTTTAAAGCTCCTTTATTTTTAACTATTTAAAATTTAAAAGAAAATCGCTGCAGCTCCGTAGCTTACAAATGAAATTATAATTCCTGCGCCTATTACACCCAAAACAATAGCCGGAAAAGCTTTTTTAAGTGGCATATCAAGCATAGCTGCTACTAAAGCGCCGGTCCATGCGCCTGTTCCCGGCAATGGTATTGCCACAAACAAAAACAATCCCCAAAAGGCATATTTCAAAACCTTTGCTTTGTTCTTTTCGGCTTTAGCTTCCATTTTGTCAACTATCTTGTTAAGCTTGGGGCTAATTTTACGCATCCAAGCAAATATCTTTTTAATAAATAAAATAATAAAAGGAATCGGAACAATATTGCCTATCATTGCAACAGGTATTGCAATCAATGGCGAAAGTCCCATACCGGTAGCAATAGGGATTGCTCCTCTTAATTCAATAATTGGAACCATTGAAACTAAAAATGTAATAAGTGTTTTGCCAAAAATAGTTTTAAATAAAAAATCAAGCATTACAAATTCTCCTAATTATCAATTCAATCTAAGATATAAAACTTTTAGCCAAACATCATAATATATAATATTTTGAGTTTGCTTAAAGAATTCTATTAGTTTATTATACTTTTTCTTAAATCACAACCAATATATTATCATATAATTTTTAAAAAATCAATTAAAACCGATGATTATTCAAATAAAGATTATAGCTTGGCGAAACACTATTAATAGTTTCGCCAAGCTATTTGTTAAGTTGCCAAAATTAATAAAGGCTCAATCCATTTGTCTACCTAAAAAATCTGCCGCAACCGTTGTTAACTTTATGTCAGATTCTTTTGCGGTAGTACCATTTTCGTCCGAAATAAGCACAACCGCACCGCAAACATCACCGGAATTTATAATCGGCGCACCTACACATATTTCTCTTTTAACACCCTCAAGCGCCATATGCGTACCGTCATTTTCAAAATTCATACATTGACGTTGTTCCATAATATCCTCTAATGTGGGCGAAATACGTCTTTCTAAAACCTCTTTTTTAGAAATGCCCGCCGCCGCAACACAGTGGTCACGGTCGCAAATCAAAACAGGCAGCTTCGTGCCCTGCGCCAAAGCCTCGGCATACTGCGCCGCAAACGAAGACAATTCACCTATTGGCGAATACTTTTTAAAAACAACTTCCCCACCCGAATTAGTAAAAATTTCCAACGGGCCGCCTTCACGAATCCGCATCGTTCTTCTAATCTCTTTCGGTATAACAACACGACCAAGGTCGTCAATTCTTCTAACTATTCCAGTGGCTTTCATATATACAAAATCTCCTTGTTTTAGTAATAGTGATACTATTATCTGTAAAACAAGGAGATTTATACTCGATAACTATTTTTGATAAAATAAAATCATTCCAAAAATTCAAGATACGGCTTTATTGCATC
>JAZREW010000071.1:0-3875 GCA_045661005.1 Acutalibacteraceae bacterium
CTTGTTTTAAAAATATTTTCATATACCCTCATTATTTCACCTAATTCTGATTTAATTAATTGAATTATATCATACAATCTGCCTTTAACGCAAGTATTCACAGGTTTATTTAATTATAACAGCTAATCTATTTTAATTCTACCGAAAATATTTAACTATTTCATTATAATCAAGCTCTGCTGTAGATTTCAGAACAATATCAGGCTTAACGGATGTAACCGTAACATTTATACCAACAGATAACATACCTGCGCCCTTTATTGATTCAATACCCGCCTGAGCATCCTCAATTCCTATACATTCGCTAGGTTCAAACCCTAAAGCCTTAGCACAAGTCAGGAATATTTCAGGATGAGGTTTCGGTTGCTTTACTAAAGCCGCATCTGCAATATAATCGAATAAATCGGCAATTTTCAATAGTTCCAAAACTCTTGGTGCGTTTTTACTTATAGACGCTACTGCGCATTTAATTCCATTATTTCTGGCCTCGGTTATAAAAGGAACTATACCCTCCAAAATATCGTTTGGAGTTAATTGTTCAATCATTTCCTTGTAATAATCATTCTTTTTGTTAGCCAATGTTTCTTTTTCTTCGGGAGTGAATTTATCAGTTGCATTATTTTTTTCAAGGATAATTTCAAAAGAATTTATACGGGATACACCCTTTAAAAGTTCGTTTATATCCTCGTCAAAATAATAACCCAACTCGTCTGCTAACTTTTTCCAGGCAAGGTAGTGGTATTTTGCAGTATCGGTCAAAACTCCGTCTAAATCAAATATCAATGCTTTAAGGCTCATTATTTATACTCCTCTCCAAAAACAGTCACCTTAGAATCGGTTATTCCCTTTATTTCAACCTTGTTTTGGGTTATTTTAATATCAAGTTTATCGCCTTTCCAATTAAGTTTAAATGAAAGGCTATCCCAATTTTTAGGAAGTCTTGGTGAAATATCTAAAGTATCGTTTGTGAAACTAACACCCGCAAAACCAAATATTGCAGTATTCCAAGCGCCGCCGTTTGCTGCAGGATGTGTACCGCCTATATAAAGTGAACCTAAATACTGCTTTGTATTACCTGTAAGGTCAACACTTGCGGTTTTCATAAAGTACTTATACGCCCAATCGGTGTCACCGATTTCTGCCGCTACTATCGCATAAGCGCAGGCAGAAAGACTTGAGCCATGCTCGGTGTAAGGCTCGTAAAATTCCCAGTTTGCCTTTTTAACTTCGGTTTCATATTCGTTTCTGAAAACATTAAGCATCATCACAACATCTGCCTGTTTTAAGGTCATTGTTGTGGATGCCAAACCGTGACCGCCCCAATATTCGTTGGGTTTTAGTTCTCTGGTTTTCAGTATTTCAGGGGTTACATCTTCAAGCCCGAAATAACCGTCAAACTGCTCGATAATTCCGTTTTCGTTAGGCTGTGGAACATATAATTTTTCTGCAAAATCGTAAACCCAACTTAAATCCTTGTTAAATTCTTTTAAATAATCAGGATTATCTGCTTTTACCTTATCTATAGCCTGTACCAAAATATCTGCGGCGTGTTTCACCATAACGTTTGTGAAAGCGTTATTTCCAACCCTTTCGTGATATTCGTCAGGCCCTACAACATCTAAAAGTTCATAGCGGTTTTTATGCGGTTTAAATGAAGCGTATGTATAGAAAAACCACAGGCTTTCATACATTAAATTCAAACCACCGTCAACAAGCAAGGTGTAATCCCCTGTTGTTCTGCAATAATCCCACATAGCAAATACTATATCTGCCGAAACGTGAATCTGCTTGTCCTTGAAATAGGTTCTGAGCGGTCTGTTTGTGAATATATCGGTAACATTAAAGAGTGTACACGCGTCATCGCCTGTTTCTTGACTTTCCCAAGCAAAGAATGCACCCTCAAAACCGAATTCTTTTGCTTTTCTTTTAGCACCATCCAGAGTATTAACCCTATATTTTAAAAGGTTTCTTGCAACCTTAGCATCTGTAAATTGAAAGAAAGGAAGCATAAACATTTCGGTATCCCAGAATGCCGCACCCTTATATACCTGACCTGAAAGTCCACGGGCAGGAATACCGCACTTATCGGTATTATGGGGAGCAATACTGCAAAGGTGATAGATACTGTAACGAAGTGCTAACTGCGCTTCTTCATCACCTGTAATTACAACATCACTATTCTCCCAAACCTTTTCCCAAGCAGCAATATGCTCATTTAATAAAGCGTCGTAACCTGTGTTTGACGCATTTGAAAAATCTTCGTTTGCGTTTTCAAGGCTTTCACTATGATAAACACCGCCGAATTTAGTGAAGACAAATTCTTCGTTTGCTTTTAAAGAAATTTCAGAAATATGTAAAAGATTATCGTTACTTACATTATCAAGACCTACAACCTTTTCTAAAACTTTAAGTTTGTTTTTAAGCTGTACGGTTTCACAATTAAGTTCTAAGTAATCATTTTCTGCTGACTCGCCTACAAAATTTAAGTGAGTGCCAAAAATGTTCCATATATTTTTATCAATACCTGTTTTAAGGATTACATTAACATCTTTATCCGCCAAAACAGAATACTTTAAAGCCATAACGTTTTCTTTTGTCATACTTACAAAACGTTCTGCTTTTATTGTGATATTAACACCATTAACATTAAATACTGTTTTTCTTGAATGAATACCGCTCTTAATATTTAGAGTCTGATTATGCAAAACAGGCTCAAAAGTGCTTAAATTAAGTTCTGTTCCGTCAACCGAAACCACCGTGTAAAGTGGGTTTGGAGCATTAACCGACTCACGCCAATTGCTACCCTCGGCTAAATCAAAAAATCCTGCAAGGTTTACTGCAACTAATTGCTCGGCGCTATATTCTTCCATAGTGCCTCTGTAACCCATAAATCCGTTGCCAAGCAGATATTTACTACCGTGTTTTTCTATATCCGCTATTTCAAAACCGTTTTTTTCAATACTCCATAAATTCATAAACTTATCCCCTTATAATGATTATAGAATGTAGAAACGCCTTTTAGCGTTTCTACAAGCCGATTTTATCGGCTTTAGCATAATTAAATTCAGTGAAATTTAATTATGCACTATATTCATTGAAATGGGTATAGTCAAATTTTCATCGAAAATTTGTTTCCAAATCATAGATTTGGTGTCGAAATAGTGCTGAATTGCACTATTTCGACTCACTATAACCATTATTATCGGTATATATGAAAACCATTTCCCATTATTTGTGAAGATTCAGAATATACTATAAATGCATCTCTGTCAATACCCAATATCTTCTTTTGGAAAACAGGCACTTCATTTTCCTTTAATGCACAAAACAGAACTTTCTTATTTTCGGAACTGTATGCACCTATTGCCTTAATTATCGTAACCCCACGGGGAGACGTTGATACAAGATATTTAGATATTTCTTCGCCCTTATCAGTAATTACAAAAGCAATTTTTGAAATGTTAAGTTTTCTGATACGCCAATCCACACAAAAAGTAGAAAAGAAGAGCGCAAAAACGCCAAATAAAACAAGTTCAGTATCCTTAAATACCAAAAGCGAAGCCGTTATAACTACACCGTCGACCGCTAAAAGAAGTTTTCCTATTGGAAATTGCGGTAAAAAATATTGAATTATTCGGCTTAAAATATCCGTTCCGCCTGTAGAAGCACCCGATGCAAAGGCGATACCTATACCCAAACCATAAAGTGTTCCACCGAAAAATGCGGCCAAAAATACATTATCGGTAATAGGAGGCAAGTAAGAAAACAACTGAACAAATAGTGACAGAACACCTGAACCAAATAATGTTTTTATGGTAAATTCTTTGCCTAAAATTTTTATACCTACAATCAATAACACTATATTGATTATAGCA
>JAZREW010000072.1:0-8444 GCA_045661005.1 Acutalibacteraceae bacterium
GATTGGTGCATGCCGTTTTACATAAATGTCATATGGGGAGATTGTTGTCCTTGAAATTGGTGCACCGTTCCGGTCTGCTATCCTGTATGACTTGTGATATCTTTGGGTTTGAGAGTAGTCCTGGGTCTGTCTGAAGTAAGGAAACCAATAGTTGAGAGTCTGTACAATGTTGAATTTGTCTTTCCTTACAACACATACATCTTCGTGGCGGTCAAGAATGGAACTGGAAACCACTTCATCTTCAAAAATGGTTGGAACTGTATCTTTCTGCGAGTTTAGTACAAGCATATCCGTCTTTCCGGTAATGAGCTGTACCCATTGCTGCATTGCATTCTGCTCAACAATAGATATGCTTATCTTGCACCTTTGGTGCTGTTCAAATTTTTGGAACAGTTCATAAAGATAACCTATGTTGTAGCCCTTTGCCCCCAATGTCTTGTCGAGCATAATTGAGCATTTTAAAGTAAATCGGAGAAAATTGAAGAAAAACGAAGGTTTAAAACTTTAAATTAATTTTTTCAAAAATAAGTGTTGACTTTGTGTTTTGTGTGTGGTATTATATTCAAGCTGATTACGTGTGTAAACATTCAAATACGTAATATACACTATTAATTTTGGAGGTTAAGATTTATGTCAACATTTATGGCAAAGTCTGCTGAAATTCAGCGTAAATGGTATATAATCGATGCGGCTAACAGACCGCTCGGCCGTACCGCCACAAAGGTTGCGGATATTCTCAGAGGTAAAATTAAGCCTGAGTTTACTCCTCACGTAGATTGCGGCGATCACGTTATCGTTATCAATGCTGATAAAGCAGTTTTAACAGGCAAGAAACTTGAGAAGAAGTATTATCGTCGTCATACAGGCTACATCGGCGGTCTTAAAGAGGTTCAATATTCAACTCTTATGGCTACCCGTCCTGAGCTTGCTATGGAATTAGCAGTAAAAGGCATGGTTCCTGATACTACTATCGGCCGCAAGGCTCTTACAAGACTTCACATTTACAGCGGTGCTGATTATGCTCAGGTAGCACAGAAGCCCGAAAAGTATGAATTTTAAGAAGGGAGACAGAAATTATGTTTGAAGCAAAGCCTTATTTCTACGGAACAGGCAGAAGAAAAAGTTCTGTTGCCCGTGTTCGTGTATATAACGGTACAGGTAAAATCACAATTAATGATAGAGATATAGACGATTATTTTGGTCTTGAAACCTTAAAGCTTATCGTTCGTCAACCTCTCGCACTCACCGGCACAAATGATAAGTTTGATATCGTTTGCCGTGTTGCAGGCGGTGGCGTTACCGGTCAAGCTGGTGCTATCCGTCATGGTCTTTCACGTGCTCTTCTTCAGTATGATGAAGAATTAAGAGCTCAGCTTAAGAAAGCAGGCTTCTTAACACGTGACCCACGTATGAAGGAAAGAAAGAAATACGGTCTCAAAGGCGCACGTCGTGCACCACAGTTCTCAAAGAGATAATTTCTTATCTTACAGAGTATTCAAAAACCCCGAAACCATCTTTGGTTTTCGGGGTTTTCTTTTTATGTTAAAATATAAGTGCAAATGATTTATTATCACGAACACCTGCAACCGCACCGCTATAATTTCAACAAATTTATTTTTATTGATTTTAAATATTAATTGTGATAAACTGTAACTATAAACACAAAGGAGGATATGAGATTGATTTTTTCATCTTTAGAATTTATATATATGTATCTTCCTATCACATTTCTTGTATATTTTATTATTCCCGCAAAATTTCTAGTTGCCAGAAATGTGCTGATTTTAATTGTAAGTCTTATTTTTTACGGTTGGAGCGAACCTCTATATATTTTTATAATGTTCCTTTCAATATTTATAGATTACACGTGCGGTTATTTTGTTGCAAAACACAAAGAAAGTAACAGAAAAAAAGCCAAAACCGCATTAATATTAAGTATTGTATTGAATTTAAGTGTTTTGTGCTTTTTTAAATATTTTGACTTCTTTGTAGAAAACCTTAAAGCAATACCGCTATTATCGAACCTAAAACCGTTAGGCATTAGTTTGCCTGTGGGTATTTCGTTTTACACATTCCAAACAATGTCTTACACTATGGACATATATTTAGGCGAAGCCAAGCTGCAAAAAAACATTCTGTCCTTTGGTGCTTATGTTACAATGTTTCCACAGCTTATTGCAGGTCCAATAGTACGCTATCGAGATGTGGATACCGCTTTAAGAGAGCGTTTTCATAATATAGATCTGATAGCAAAAGGTATTCGCAGGTTTGTATGTGGTTTAGCTAAGAAAGTGCTTCTGGCAAATACCGCTGGTGCTATGTACGAACAGTTTGTAGCCACAACCCAAGCCGAACCTAGCATACTTAGTGCGTGGATGGGTGTTATTTTCTTCTCTTTTCAAATATATTTTGATTTTTCCGGTTACTCTGATATGGCAATAGGACTTGGGTATATAATGGGATTTGATTTTCCCGAAAATTTCAACTATCCATATATTGCAAAAAGCATAACAGACTTTTGGCGCAGATGGCACATAACACTTTCTACCTGGTTCAGAGAATATCTTTACATACCGCTAGGCGGAAATAAAAAAGGTAAATACCGCACCTTTATTAATTTGTTTATCGTTTGGTTTTTAACCGGTCTTTGGCATGGAGCTTCGTGGAATTTTGTACTTTGGGGACTGTATTTTTGGGTATTGCTTGTAATAGAAAAAACTTTCCTTTTAAAATTATTACAAAAGCTACCAAAACTTTTCTGCCATATATATTCCATAATCTTTATTGTTTTTGGTTGGTATATTTTTATCGCTTGCGATATTGAAAAACCGTTAACCTATCTTAAGACTATGTTTTCAGGTAATTTAATTTCTGATATGGCCATTTACGATATAGTACGAAGTATTGTATTTTTAGTTATTTTAGTTATAGCCTCTACCCCATTGCCTAAACGATTATATAAAAAAATGATTCAAAATCCTTGTGTTAAAATGATTTTTACTATTTTGATTCCATTGATTTTATTGCTCTGCACAGCTTATTTAGTTGATAGCTCGTACAATCCATTTTTATATTTCAGATTTTAAAGGAGAATTATTAAAATGAAAAACGAAACTAATATTACCGAAGTTAAGTCAGAAAAATCCCGTTCTTCCGTACTAATTATTGTTGCGGTTTGTTGTATTGTTTTAGCTATTGCTTTGCTTGTTGTAGGTGTTTTGCTATTTACCGATAAGGATGATACTAAAAAGAAATCAAACAATAATGCATCTTCCACCCTTGTTTCAGCATTAGCCGAAAACGATGATGTATCTTCAAACAATGCCAATGAAAAACCCTCTAAAAAAGATGATAATAAAAACTCATCTGATAAAATAACCGCTACTGAAACAGAATCTAACGGCACTCCCTCAACCGATAATACAAGCAGCAGTAACAAAACCTCTCAAAACAAAATCGGAACATCATCTACTAAAGATGAAGGCCCTAAAAGCACTACACCAACAGTCACTTCGGTAGCACAAATGGCAAATAATATTTTTGTAATAACCGGAACCTGTTCTACCGATACCGAAATGATTGTGGTGTCAGGCAAGGGCATAACCACTACAGAAATCACCCCTGTAAAAGGCAAAAGTAAAAACAGCTTTTTTGGTCAAGTAAATGTCACATCTAAAGAATACCTTGTAACATTCTCTGTTCAAGCCAAAGAAAAAGATTTGCCGCTCTCTGAAATTGCCACAAAAACCGGCATTAAAGAGGATATTAAAGAAAATCTTATGATGTTACACGAATACACACCATTTTTCGGCACAAAAGGCAGAATACATTATTATAGCGCTTTATTAAGCTATTCTTTATCTAATGTAATTGACTCGAATTTAAAAGCACAAGGCATCACACATATTTCTAAAGTAGTAAATGCAGCTAAATCGGCTAACCCGAATTCAGAGGTTATATTTTTAGTAGCCCCATCATCAGCAGAGGTTTATCCCGAAACCATTCCGTTGGGTTTTGAAAAAGCTAGCGGTGAAACCGTTTTTTCAGCTTTTAATACTGCAGCAACATCAGCAGGTGCTAAGGTTATCTACCCTATTGATACTATGAAAGCCCACAAAAATGATGGTGACGGTTATAAAATTTATCATAACACAGACTCTCACTGGTCAACCTACGGCTCATACTGGGCAGTTAGCGACCTTATGAATTATATTTCAGCTAAATATCCTGCCGCTAAACCACGCACACTCTCTGAAATGGAATTCTACACCGTAGAGCTATGCGGAGGAGATGCATTCTTTACTTATACTGACCGTGGTATATTGGAAACAAAACGTGGCAACGGTATTACTTCTGTAACAAAAATCAAAGAACTTACAACTCTATTCAAAAAAGCAATGCCCACCAATACTATTAATACTTCTTTTAAAGGTGGCGTTGGTGTTGATATTTTCAACACACCTGTTGTGGATAAAGAACAAACTATAAATAATCCTAACGGTTCTAATCTTCCTACTGCTATGATAGTAAGAGATTCTTTCGGTGTTACACCATTTGATATTATTAACGACCGTTTTTCGAAGGTTTGGTGGTCTTCAAACGGCGATATAGCTTATAAAGATAAATTCTTTACAAAATTAAACGAAAACAAACCCGACTATGTAATATACATTATATCCGAAAGAAATCTCGCAAAAATTCTTGGCAATAATGTAGGACTTTCTTTAGTTGGCTTTGTGAAATAGATATGAAAAAATTTTTTAATATATTTCAAATAACTATTGTTTGTGTATTGATTTTTTCGCTAACGTTGGCTTTTGTAATTATTCCCGACAAAACTTTTTCAGACAAAGAAAACCGCACGCTCACACAACTGCCAAAATTATATATGGAAAATTTAATATCAGGTAAATATTCATTAGAAATTGCAGATTACTTTGCAGACCAATTCCCTTTCAGAGATATTTTTGTATCAGCAAAGGCTTACAGCGAGCTATTACTTAACAAAAAGGAAAATAATGATGTTATCAAATGTAAAGACACATTAATATCAAAACCCGAAAACGCTGAAATAAGGCTAAAAGATAATCTTAATGCTATTTCTAATTTAAAAAACAATTGCAATGTTAATACTATAGTGGTTGCTTTGCCAAGAACCATTGATGTATTCAGCGAATTGTTGCCAAAAAACTACCCTAAGAATAATTATAAAACTATTTGGAATGATTTTTTCTCATTTACAAGAGAATTAAATATTTCTACCGTAGATGTATACTCACCTCTTATAAAAAGTAACGAGTATTACAGAACCGACCATCACTACACAACCCATGGTGCATTTACTGTATATAACCTTTTAAGTGAACCGTTGGGTTATACACCGAAAGCGAAAAATTACTTTGAAACAGAAACTGTTACGACCGCCTTTTGCGGTACTTCTATGCGCTCTTCTGGGTATTATTTAACAAAAAAAGATATTATAGAGCTTTATAGATACCCTACTGATAATAATTATTCTATTATTGCAGATAACAGTAAGATAGAGCTATATGATTTTGAAAAACTTAAAACAACTGACAGTTATTCGGTTTTTCTTGGCGGAAATCATGCCAGAGTGGATATTACATACGGTTCTGACCGTGAAAAACTGCTTATTATAAGGGACAGCTTTGCAGACAGTATAGTTCCGTTTTTAGCTCTGCATTACGATTTAACTCTTATAGATTTGCGCTATTTTTCAGGTAATATACAAAAAATTATTATTAACGAAAACTTTGAAAATGTGCTAATTTTTGAAAGTATTACAGAAATTTCTACAAACAAAAATTTATCTTATTTAAACATACCATTTACGGAGTGATTATATGAAAAAGCTATTAGGCATTCTTATATGTATTATATTTTTAGCCGGTTGCGGAAAAACAGCATCTTTTTCAAGCAATGTGACCTGTAATGATATCATGCAAGCCGCTATAGATGCCACAAATGCACCTGAATACGATAATATTTACCGTTATAACGAAGATAATTTCAATTCATTAAATATGTCGCTTTGGGCTTATGGATTGTATGAAGAATGCGACGAATACAATCTAATAGAGGACTGCGCCATCTATGTGGGTGCAGGAAATATAACCTATGAAGTTGGCGTAATTAAACCAAAAAATATAGCCGACGCCGAAAAAATTGAAGAAGTTTTTTCAAAACGAAAAGATACCATGTCTGCAGGAAACAAAGCAGCATACGACCCTGATTTTAATCTTATGATTAAAGACAGCTTAATTTACACAGATGGTGAGTTTGTAATTTTACTTGTAACAAAGGATAATATAGCCGCCAAAGAAGCTATAAACGCTTTAAAAGAATAATTTCCTAACATCATGGTTTTCTTTATGCCTCAAAACCCATCTTAGTGTAAATTTGATGCAAGTTATAAAAACACCCTTTGACTATTAAAAGTCAAAGGGTGTTTTTGTATAAGTTATATTAAAACAGCACGACAAATCGGAATTTTTTATTCTTCGGAGGACGTAACTATCGGATTTCCGTCTTTATCCAACATCACAGTCAAGCCGCCTGAATAACCGCTTGAATGATACAAATAATTGACTCCTGTTTCCTTATCGACCCAAATTTCGATAGAACCTGCTCCCTGACTATAAATCTTTTCAAATCTTTTTTCTTTTGCCATATTAACATCCTCCTGTCAAATTAAAGTTTATCAAACTGATTGCATTATACTATAAAATATTCTAAATTTCAATGTTCCCACAATATTTATAACTTGTTATCTTTATACAAATACTATTAATATACGAGCATTATAATAATTTTTCTTTAATATATAATACTATCGCCTCATATAATTCAACCAAACCTAAGCTCAGCAATATTCCGCCTATAATATCCGTAAACCAATGAACACCTGAAATTAATCTGCCTATTACCATAAATGCTACAAAAGCGTAAATCGTTAAAGCTACTATAATTCTGAAAGTTTTTGCTTTTATGCGGTTATTAAACTGCATTACAGCCGTTGGCATAACGCACATTACAAGCATTGTTGTTGAGGACGGATATGAAGCCTCTAAAAAACCTTCGATTAATATTGGTCTATAATTAATAACAATTTCTTCAAATAATAAATATGCGGCTAATACAATAAGATAGAATCCGCCAAGAACAAGAATACTGTAATCTACCTTTAAAATGTTTTTTCGCTTAATCCATTGTATAAGCCCAAATATCGCAAAACCAAAACCTACCGCCACGGGTACTAATCCAAGCCAATCTGTAATAACATACAATGACATATGTACCCCGGTAAGACGATGCACGAAACTGTTTAAGGTTGCAAATCCTACCTCAGATGCTCTAGGACCAATTGCTTTTACATCAAAAAAACATATTGCTGTTGTCCACAACACAAACGCTAAAAGCGCACATATTGCTGTAAATAGATCTAATTTACCCTTTCTTTTCAAAATAAAAACCTACCTTTATATATATTGGCATTGAGCCTACATATATTTTAAAGGTAGGTTTAAAAATTTAAAGAAACGCTATGTAACTATTGCGACACCCTTAGTGTCATTGCTTTTTTATGCCAATAACTATCTTAATTATCAAAAATAAGAACAAAATAAGCGCCGCATACGGTTGTCTTATTATAATAAAAATAGTTACTGCTAGCAAATTTAATATTAAGGACAGCCTTCTTTTGATTAGTAACCACGAGCCGACATTACAATTTTGCAAAACAAGAGTTAAAATTCCAACAAAAATAATTGCACATACTATCGAAAAACATAAAAAATTTATAGGAAAATGTATTTGTGTTAATTTTGAAAGCGTAACCGATTGCACACTCCCATTAATATTTTGACCAAATAACGGCACAAAAAAGAAAATAGTAACACACAAATCAAGCAAACCAAAAAGCAAATCAAAAATACAATTATTTTTTTGCTTATTTTCTTCTTCAGCCAAGGTAAGCAATTCTTCGCCAGATAACAATGCATCAACCGTAATTTCAAAAAATTTTGCAATTGTCTTTAAAGAATCAATATTAGGGTACCCTCTACCAGATTCCCATTTAGAAATAGCTGTTCTGGATACATAGAGCGCTAAAGCTAGCTCCTCTTGAGTTAAACCTTTGCGCTTACGCAATTCTTGTAATTTTTCACCAAATTCCATAATAACACGCTTTCAACAATAAAATAGTATAATATACAAAAAAGCAACCCTTACGGATTGCTTTGAAATCATATAGCACTCGCACCTTCAAAACTGAACAAGTATGGAAGAGAGGATCGAAAAAATAGGTTAAGCCCTCGGTCTATTAGTACAGCCTAGCACACATGTCACCATGCTTACACTTGCTGCCTATCAACCCGGTAGTCTTCCGGGGACCTTACTAGCTTATGCTATGGGAAATCTTATCT
>JAZREW010000073.1:0-2868 GCA_045661005.1 Acutalibacteraceae bacterium
CGTTGGGGCAAACCTTTAGCTGCACTTTTAGGTGCATTTAAAGCACAGCTTGAGTATGGCATTGGCTCTATAGGCGGCAAGGATTCTATGAGTGGTAGCTTTGAAAATCTTGATGTTCCCCCTACCCTTGTTTCTTTTGCAGTTACAACAAATAAAGTTAAGAATATTGTAACACCTGAATTTAAAAATGCAGGTAATAAGGTTGTTGTTCTTTCTCCTGTTTATGATAATGATACCAAATTACCTGATACCGATTCACAAATTAAGGTATTTAATACAGTAACAAGACTTATGCGTGAGGGCAAGGTTGTTTCTGCTTATACCCCAACTCTTGGCGGTATTGGTGAAGCTGTTATGAAAATGTGCTTTGGCAACGGTTTAGGTTTTGAATTTGACAGCGCTGTTAACAACAAGGCAATATTTGAATATAAATACGGTAGCTTTATTCTTGAAACAACCGAGGATATTGACGAAGGTGTTGTTATAGGCACAGTTACTGACAACGGTGAAATTTCACTCGGTAATGAAAAGGTTGGCGTACAAGAAATACTTGGTATTTACGAAGATAAGCTTGAAGGCGTTTATAAATGCAATATTAAGGATAATAATACTGCAATGGAAAACTTCGCTTTCTCTACCGATACACGTGTTGCACCTGCTATTAAGGTGGCTCGTCCAAAGGTACTTATTCCTGTATTCCCTGGTACAAACTGCGAGTTTGATAGTGCTAAAGCTATGCGTGATGCAGGCGCTGAACCTGAAATTTTTGTAATTAACAATCTTTCAGCTGACGGTATCTCACGTTCAGTTGAAAAGTTTGCTGAAAGTGTAAAATCTTCACAAATCATCTTTGTTCCCGGCGGTTTCTCTGGTGGTGACGAGCCAGACGGTAGCGGTAAGTTTATTACTGCATTCTTCAGAAACGCCGCTATTAAAGAGCAGGTTACCGATTTACTTGAAAATAGAGACGGTCTTATGTGCGGTATCTGTAACGGTTTCCAAGCACTTATTAAGCTTGGTCTTGTTCCTTATGGTAAGATTATTGATACTGATGAAAACTGTCCTACACTTACATTTAACACTATTGGCAGACATCAATCCAGAATTGTTAGAACACGTATTGCATCTAATAAATCACCTTGGCTTAGCGGCACAGAGGTTGGCGATATTTATAATGTACCGATTTCTCACGGTGAAGGTCGTTTCTTAGCAAGCGAAGAGCTTATTAAAGAGCTTGCGGCTAACGGTCAGATTGCTACTCAATACGTTGACCTTAACGGTAACGCTACAAGCGATGTTCACTTTAATCCTAACGATTCTATGTACGCTATTGAAGGTATCACCTCTCCTGATGGCCGTGTATTTGGTAAAATGGGTCATAGTGAGCGTTGGGGCAACGGTCTTTACAAGAACGTTCCCGGCAATTATGATATTAAGATGTTTGAATCTGCAGTTAAATACTTTAAATAAGGAGCGTTAATAATGGCTTATTTAACCGATATAGAAATTGCACAACAATGCGAAATGAAACCAATTACCGAAATTGCTAAAACTGCCGGTATTGATAGTAAATATCTAGAGCAATACGGTAATTATAAAGCTAAAATTGATTTTTCACTTTTAAAAGAAAGCGAAAGAGATAATGGTAAGCTTATTCTTGTAACTGCTATTACACCTACCCCTGCAGGCGAGGGTAAAACCACTACTACAATTGGACTTGCAGTCGGTATGAAACGAATTGGCAAAAACTTATGTGTTGCACTTCGTGAGCCGTCTTTAGGTCCTGTTTTCGGTATCAAAGGCGGTGCCGCAGGTGGCGGATACGCACAAGTTGTACCTATGGAAGATATTAATCTTCACTTTACCGGTGACTTCCACGCTATCGGTGCTGCAAACAATCTTCTTGCCGCAATGCTTGATAACCACATTCATCAGGGAAATGCTTTAGGTATTGATGTAAGACGCATTACCTGGAAACGCTGCGTTGATATGAACGACCGTCAGTTAAGATATGTAACAGATGGTCTTGGCGGTAAAGTAAACGGTGTTCCTCGTGAAGATGGTTTTGATATTACCGTTGCCAGCGAAATTATGGCTGTGCTTTGCTTGGCTTCTGATATAACAGACCTTAAGGAAAGACTTTCAAGAATAATTGTAGGTTACACATTTGGTGATGAGCCTGTAACCGCAGGTCAGCTTAATGCCGCAGGCGCAATGGCAGCTTTATTAAAGGATGCTATTAAGCCTAATTTAGTACAAACTCTTGAAGGTACTCCAGCCCTCGTTCATGGTGGTCCTTTTGCTAATATTGCACATGGTTGTAACTCTGTTACAGCTACCAAAATGGCAATGAAGCTTGCTGATTACGCTATTACAGAAGCAGGCTTTGGCGCTGACCTTGGCGCTGAAAAGTTCCTTGATATTAAGTGTCGCATGGCAGGTCTTACACCTTCAGCAGTTGTAATGGTAGCAACTGTACGTGCTCTTAAAATGCATGGCGGTCTTGATAAAAAATCCTTGAACGAAGAAAACATAATAGCTTTAGAAAAAGGTATTCCTAACCTTTTACGTCACGTTTCAAACATTAAAAATGTTTATAAGCTACCCTGCGTTGTAGCCGTTAACCGCTTCCCCACTGATACTGATAATGAAATTGAATTTATTATTGATAAATGTAAAGAATTAGGTGTTAACGTTATACTTTCTAATGTTTGGGCAGAAGGCGGCAAAGGCGGCGAAGATCTTGCAAGAGAAGTTGTCCGTCTTTGTGAAGAAGAAAAAGGCGATTTCACCTTCTCCTATGGTCTTGATTGCTCCATCGAAGAAAAAATCGAATCTGTTGTTAAAAAAGTTTACGGCGGCGACGGA
>JAZREW010000074.1:0-10283 GCA_045661005.1 Acutalibacteraceae bacterium
AAATTCCATTACTGCCCATACTGTTATAATCGTTTACAAAGGATGAGATAAGCGCTTTGAATTCCATTACAATTTTTTCAAACAAATTAGCTTTTGCACGGTCGTTTTCTACATTGGCGCCGCAGATTACAAAGTAATCATATATAACCGACTGATTACTCATTTTTATGCACCAATCACTTAATGCACCTATATTGGTTTTAAAAGATTCCAATCTATCTGGTATAGAATCGGGTGTCTCATAAAAATCAGCCAATTGGTCCTTTAAGGTTGCAAGCTGAACAACTTCGGCGCTACCTAGTTGGCGCTTATCCAGCTCGGACATTATTTCGCCCAATTCTTTTGCTACTTCGTTAAATTCTTTTATTATTTCAGGTACCTTTACGCCTAACTGATAATCACGCAATGCATCAGGCGCTGTACCCGTAATCATAATTATTTTACGGTAAGCCGAATTTAACCTATGAACAATATCCTCTATTTCTTCTATAAATGTGGCAAACTCGCCAATTGTGTTTTCTATTTTTAAGGTGTGTGTTCCCTCTTCTAAATAAAAGCCTGCCGTTTCATCTCCGACTTTAAGTCTTATACATTGCCAGTCCTTATCGTAATCAAACTCAACCGTTTCCATTTCCGAAAAGAATATACTGTCATCTATATAAATCTTTTTTGTAGGCAGTATAGTAGTGCTTGAGCTTTGCTTGTATTTAATAGCAATTTCGTATATGCCGTCTTTTGGAATTTTAAAATTCCACACAGCAAAATCGCCCGAAGAAAAGGTTCCGCCAAACGAATTGTACAATATGTTATATGCATCATTAGGGCTTGTAAGCGGGGATGTTCTGTCATTTAAAGGTACCATTGTAGAGGAACTTTTATAAACTGCATCCTCAGCCTGAATATAATACTTATAATCAGAATCGCAGGGCTTATTTGGAATAGATTTTTTATAACTGCTGTAATCGTTTGTTTTTTCTAAAGCACAAAAAGTAATACCGGCTATTGCCATACTGTCCTTAACCGCTACAAAGGTAACAGTATGCTCACCCTCTGTTAAATTAAAGGTGTAATTTGAATCGTCAGTATTAGTAAGTTTTCTGGCGTATGCGCTCAAAAGACTTGAGGTTTGCACCTGCTTAGGCAAAACCTCGTTATTATTACTGTCATACTTCTTTTCGTCATATTCGTTTTTCCAGAGCTTTTTAAAAGTAACCTCTTCAAGAGATTTTTCTATGTACTCACCGTCAAGCTTTATACCTATTACTATAGAGGCATTTTTACTTATTAATGGAAAATAATCAAGCTTTAGGCTATAATCGTCCGCCTTAGTAACATTAAACTTCCAGCTTATTTCGCCCTTGTCACCGGTTATAACAACATTTTCGGTGCGACCCATATAGCCTTTTTCGGTGCTTACAGACATATCTAAGGCTTCGTAATTTTCTATGTTCACCGCTATGCTTTGGTCGGTTGTGCTTTCCTGAGCCGCCAGCACATTAAAATTCGGCAGAACTATCAGCGAAATTAAAATTAAAGCTATAAACTTAATAAAACAGTTTCTTTTCAACTTTTTTCCTCTTCTTTCATAAAAAACTATCTATTTAAAAATCAAAACAATACTCTATTTTAAATTATACCTCTTTCACGCAAAATAAACCATATCAGCTTTAAACTTTTACTTATCATTTTTTTACTTTTTTGTGTAAAACAAACATTATTTTATTAATTTTTTCCATAAAATAGACATAACCGCCAAAAAATGATAACCACAAATTAAAAATGATAATTGACTATACAAATTCGAAAAAGTATAATTAAAACATGTATATGGTGTGGTAATTCTTGTTGCTACACACTTGTTTTGTATCGGAAAGGATATATAAATTATGAAAAATTACTGTATAGGTTGCAACTATTGGTCATCTAAATCCGCTATGTATATGTGGCGTGAGTGGGATGAAAGCATAATTGAAAGCGATTTTAAGCTTTTATCTGAAAACGGAATAAATGTATTGCGTGTTTTCCCTTTATGGCCCGATTTTCAACCCATAACCAAGCTTTACGGTCCTAACGGCACTTATCATATAGGCTTTAAAGACGGATTGCTACCCGAAACCGAAGCCGGAAAATACGGTATAGATATTGAAATGATGAAGCGATTTGACCGTTTGGTTGCTATTGCAGAAAAATATAATTTTAAAATTATTGTAGGCTTATTAACCGGTTGGATGAGCAGTCAATTGTTTGCACCGCCTGCGCTTGAAGCTTTAAATTTATTAAGTTCACCCGAGGCTATAAAATGGGAAATTCGTTTTGTTAAATATTTTGTTTCATATTATAAAAACTGTGAAACTATTGCTTGCTGGGATTTAGGCAACGAGTGTAACAATATGGGCAAGCTTGAAGATACTGACGAGGTATGGCTTTGGTGCAACAGCATTGCTGACGCAATAAGAGTTTCAGACCCAATGAAACGCCCTGTAATTTCAGGCTTGCACGGTCTAAGCATAAACGGTTTGTGGAAAATAGCCGACCAAGGTGAAATTTGCGATGGTTTGACTACACACCCATATTCCTGTTTTACCCCATATTGCAACTATGACCGCACTACTTCTATAAGACCTTTATTGCATAGCACCAGCGAAACACTTTTCTACTCTGATCTTTCCGGCAAACCCTGTATTATCGAGGAAATCGGCAGTATATACAATGTGTTAGCGGGCGAAACCAGCTCGGCTATTTTCGCTAAAATTACCGCTTATTCTGCTTGGGCAAACGGAATAAACGGTTATATGTGGTGGTGTAATCACGATTTTGATAAATTAAACAAAACCCCTTATTTGTGGAATCCGTTAGAAAAAGAGTTAGGTCTTATAACTACCGACGGAAAAATAAAACCCGCCCTCAAACAAATTAAAGAGTTTTCGGACTTTATAAACCAGTTCGATATTGAATTAACCCCCGCCGAGACCGACGGATATATTCTTGTTGGTAATACCGAGCAACCGTTTGACGCCTGGGGCGAAGCCTTTAACAGCTATACTCTTTCTAAACAGGCAGGACTTAATATGAGATTTGCAAGTATTAACTCTGCTATTCCCGATTCAAAGCTTTATATACTTCCATGTGTGAGCGGTTTTGAATTTTTTGAAGCCTATAGATTTGATGCTTTAATGGAAAAGGTTTATAACGGTGCTACCCTTTACGTTTCGCTAAAAGACCCCTATATCAATGGTTATGACAGAATTTTCGGTGCCGAGCTCATAGGCAAATATAACGGCAATCATACAGAAAATTTCTCATTTAGCAATACTGATTTTGAGATTTCCTCTCCCGCAACGGTAGAGTTAAAGCCTCTAACAGCAGAGGTTTTATCCAAAAATTCCAAGGGCAACCCCGTTTTGCTTAAAAACAGCTACGGTAAAGGTACGGTTTATCTGCTTACCTGTCCGCTCGAAAGCCATATTGCAACTATTTCGAACGCTCCTGATGAGTGTGATTATTATAAGCTTTATACCCCGCTTGCAAAAGATAAACCAATTCATTCAAACAGTAAAAGCGTATTTGTTACCAAGCACGATAATCTATATATTGCAATTAATTTCTCAGGAGAAACAATTGAAAATGCCATAGAAGTGAATACGGAAAATTGCCGTATTATATGCGGTAACCCAAATCAGATACCTGCATTTGATGTATGTATATTTGAAACTATTGACTAGAAAGGTGTACGCTATGAATACTTTACCGCTTATATCTCAAAACGGTGTTCATCACAAAGTTTTTGGTCGTGAAGGCACCCACAACGCCATTTGGGATTTCAAAAAATCGCCCGATAACAAAATTTATTTTAGTCTTTGCTCTGAATTGATAGAAAGTAGCTTTGCACGTCTTTACGAATATAATCTTGAAAATGATTCTTTTGAGCTTTTATTCAATTTAGAAGATGTGGTTATTTTCCCGTACAGAACTATCAGACCAAGTAAAATTCACACTTCTATCAGCTTTTTGCCAAACGGAAATCTATTAATGAGCACCCATACAACCGACAAATCGCCCGAGCATCCTTTTTGGATGCACGAGCCTTATTATGCTCATCCTTTTGAGGGCTACAGCGGTTCTCATATTATTGAGTATAATCCCACAACCAAAAAAGCTTTTTCGCACGGAATACCCGTACCGTATGAATCAATTTACGGCGGTGTTTACTGCCCAAAAACCAATACATTCTACTTTTTAGGCTATACTAAGGGACATCTTTATTCTTATAATCTTGATACACATAAAATTAACGATTACGGTCAGGTTGTGGAATTTGGAACCTTTTTAATTCACAAGGGACCCGACGAAAAGCTTTATTTTGCAGGTCGCTCAGGTTATCTTGCACGTTTTAATGTTGATACCGAGCAAATAGAACAGTTGGGTGTGCGCTTTGACCCGAGACCCAACAAGCTTGACTCGCACAAAAATATGCGTATGGACTATGCCGTTAATATGGATAACGGT
This sequence comes from Acutalibacteraceae bacterium, assembly GCA_045661005.1. Lineage (GTDB taxonomy): Bacteria > Bacillota > Clostridia > Oscillospirales > Acutalibacteraceae > UBA737. The sequence continues at coordinate 4,507 of JAZREW010000074.1, forward strand.
TTAATGCTTGTAACCGTAGTTCATAACGACTATGTATATATTTTTGATACTAAAAATGACACTCTTAAAAATATAGGTTCTTTTGGCATAGAGCAATTACCCGAAGACCCACAACGTTCTTTTTCTAATCTGTTTACCCCCGTTATGGATAAATATAATGTACTTTGGTACACAGTAGCTTCAGCCTACCCTACCGATCTACACACCGTAACTTTAGGCAGATGGGATTTTTTAAACGGTAAATCTCCCGAAATTTTAGGTACGCTTGGTAGCACCGAAACCGGTAGAATTTCTTCGCAAACAAGCGAGGCTTGTATTATAGACGATACGCTTTATATTGCAGATACAAACCATGCTAATGATTTGCCCGGCGTATTTGTCATTAATCTTTCGGAATTTCGTCCGCATATGTATGAAAATGCAGGATATTCTTGTGATACATACATTAACCTGCAAGAAGCACAGTATGTTGCCTTTGATAACTATATGAAAGCCTTGGGCAAATTTTCAGGCGAAAATCCTTTCTGTGTTTCTTGTAAAGAGAAAATCATTTCAAGATTATGGACCGAAATCAAACCCGAAAGCTCTGCGGTTAAAAAAATAAAGCTTACAGAAAAAGGTGCTTGCGGTATCTGCGGAAACGAAGAAGAATTTTTCTTTAACGTTACTGAAAACGCAACCGAAATTAAACCGATTTCTCAAATAAGCGAAGACGAAAAAGAATATCTTGCACCCGAAAAGAAAGCATTTATAGGCGAGCTTATGCCGGCGCTTTGCAATTTAGGCAGAAATTATAAAGCCACCGTTACCGCAAGCGCTGCGCTTACAAACGGTAAATATATTGTAGGCACGGCAGACGGTGCTTTAGGTATTATAGACGGTGATAAAACCTACCGCCTTGGCAGAGTTGGAAACAACGGACCCATAATTGATATGTGCTCTGACAAAAGCGGTAGCATAGTTTACGGCATTATGGGTGATAAGGACGATTTAGGTCTTGTATTTAAATATACACAAGAAAAGGGCGTAGAAGAATTAGGCATTCTTCGTTTTGCAGACGGTACACAACCCGGTGTAGTTTCAAGCAGTGAGCCCTCTTGCTGTGATTTGAGCGATGATGGCAAAACCTTAGCCATAGGCGTTGCCGACCGCTTAGGCTGTGTTTATATATTAAAATTTGACTGATAATAAACTTTTGTATATTTCCCTTTCCCACAAAAACCCCGTTCACAGTTTGTGAACGGGGTTTTCATAGTGTTTGAAATTTAATAATTTTCAATATATTCTTTCATTTTTTCGGCTTTTTCTTTAAATATAAAGCCTGCCTCTAAATAAAACTCAAGTTTACCGTTTGGGTCAACCGTTTTAATTTGAGATTTCTCTTTGGCGTTTTTGTAGCCTAAATGCTCAGCCGATGCGGGAAGCACCATACCCAAAGCATCCTCTTGCTGTGTTCTTGATATCCACCTTATTCCATAAGGCAATTCTTTTACAGGGTGGGATACATAGCAGGCGCCGTTTTCTGTATACTGCATGGTATACGCACGTCCGTTCTTATCGGGCACGTACTTTATGCCGAAGCAGATTTCAGGGTCATACATTTCGTCTTTGTTGCCGATATTATCCATTATACTTGGATTTGCTTGCAGTTTGAGCTTGTATTCATTCAGCTCTTCGCTTTCGGCTGTAGGATAAATAATAACATCCTTTTCGGCTTTGTATATCAGCTTTGCGCCGTCTATCGGTTTAAAGTTAAGATGGCAAAGATACATATATTCTAACGGATAAGAACGCATATTTTCAATGCAAACATTAATTTTGAAAACGCTTTCGTTTTCGTATAATTTAATTTGCGGAGAAAACTTATATCCACGAATAAATGCGGTGTTATGCTCGGTTTCACCGCCTAAACTTATAAATTTGCCGTTTTCATCCTCTTCGCAGGATATATAGCAGTTTTTATACTGTGCATTAGGCAATTCACCGTGTTGCGGATGTATTTCATCCGGCGCACCGAAAGAAGTTAAACCGCAATGGTACAGAAAACCGCCGTAGTTTTCAAGATACACAGTAGTGTCCTGAGGTTCTTTTACGGTGGTGAGCATAGAAATTTCCTCACCATTTACAGTAAAGTGCCATATCTGCTGACCTTTAAAGGGAGTGAAAATAAACGAGCATTTAGAATTATTTACCTCTAACGCTTCTACGCCCGAAGCATAACGCAGGGTATTGATTTTAAATTCGCCATATTCTAAAAGTTCTTTTTTAGTTTCGCAAAAAAAGCTTTTCTGAAGTGATATTTTCATTTTTATCACCTTTTTTAAACTATTTTCTTTTCTAAGTACGCTAAGGATTTTTCAACCATTTCGTTGCCGATTTCTGTTGAAGCTTCTTTTGCGCTTTCGGTGAACCAATGCTTAATATCGCCCAATCTTTCAAGCTTTACAGCATCTTTGTAAAGCGACATTAAAATTGAACACTCATATTTGCCCGCATGGTCGTAACCTGTGGCATTCTGTACCTCGGTACTCATAGTGGGAATTACCTTAATCCAAGAGAACGGGTCATCGCCGCCGCCAAGATTTTCGTAATAATCGGCATAGCTTTCGCTGCCCCACCAGCCTTGACCCTGCGTTTTTTCAAGGTAGCGCATAGTAGCTCTCTTTGCCGCTTTCATATAAGAAAGGGTCATAGGCATAAGATTTTCCTGCTCGAACTGATGGTGGATAAGAACATAGATGTTTCTGAGGCCTGCATTAAGCATATTTGTGAAAATTTGGAAAATATACGCCTCGAACACCTCTTCGTCTATGTGAACAGTACCGCTTGTTTCATCAGCTACGGCATAGCTTGAGGGACTATAATATATTGTAGGCGCAATCATTATATCCTTTTTCTCGGCTAATTTTTTAGCCAAACCCTCAGCCACAAGAGTATCGCAACCGTATGAACAATGCGGACCGTGATACTCAACCGTACCGCCACACATAACTACGGGTATTCTGTTTTGTTTAACATACTCTAATTCTTTTGGAAAACTCATATTTAATTCCATAACAATTCTCCTTTAAGCGCACGGATTATTCACAATAACCAAGGGTGGTGTAGTAAGCCAAGTTTGTCTGGCGGTTATCAAGTCTGCCATACTGTAAAACTATAGGAGTATTACTGCTCACCTTCATAGCGTACTGTGTTTCAAGCGGAACAATAAAACCGCTCATATCGTCAGGATTATTCATTCTGAAGCACTTTACACGGTTTGCCTTAACTGTCCACTTAATATCGTTATAAGAATCCTTATCGGTAAAGAATATTTTTACATCTATTTCGGCATCAACATCTGAATCGTTAACAATTATAACCGATTCGTGACCCTTTAAAACACCCTCGCCCTCACGTGGAAGCTCGCAATCGGGTATTATCCAATTTTTCTTGCCTATAACCATAATAAAATCTCCTTTTATTTGATTAAAGTCTCCTAAATTTAATAGGAGACTTTAAATTTTCAATTCATAAAAGCATTAAATTAGAAATCAAGCTCTATGATGCCTTTTTTGAGGTAGTCGGTCATAGATTTGCAACCGTCTTCAGTAACAACTATACCCTTTTCCCAACGGCAACCGAAGGTAGGACCAGAAATAAATGTATCTACCTGGAATGTCATATTCTTTTCGAGCTTATAATCAGAGATTGTTTCCATCCAAGGAGCCTCAACCTCAATCATACCTGTACCGTGACAAGGACCGTATACGAAGTTATCCTTGTAACCGTTTTCTTCATAAAGCTTGTAGAAGCCCTTAGCAATATCAGAAGCCAAAACGCCTGCTTTAATCTGCTTTTCGGTCCATTCGTGAGCCTTTAAGCAGAATTCAATATACTTTCTTCTTTCGTCATCAAGCTTGCCCATTACAACGGGGATACCTGTTGCAGGTGAATAACCGTCAATCTTAGCAGAAAGGTTAAGATGAACAATGTCGCCCTTCTTGATTGTTTTGTATGTAGAACGGCTGATAGCGTGTCTTGTAGATTCCTGACTGAAAACGTACATAGGAAGACCCTCGTACTCAGCACCCTCTTCATAAATAACCTTTTGAGCAATACCAACCATCTGAAGCTCGGTAACACCGGGCTTTAAGTTTCTGATAACCTCGTCGGTAGCAATATCAATAATTCTAAAGCCTTCTTGAATACAAGCAAGCTCGTTTTCGCTCTTGATTTTTCTGAGCTCTACCATAATGTCGTTACATCTTACGATTTCAGCTTCCGGATAAGAATCCTTAAGACCCTCATAGATAGGAAGTGTGCATTCTACATAGCTGCCAAGACCGATTTTTATATTCTTTCCGCTAACACCGATGCTCTTGAAAACATCGCCGAAAGTATCAGCCTTTAATTCAGGGTAAGCAGGGTCTGCCGACTCTCTGAACTCTTTAAGTACAAAAACCTTATCAAGCTTACCAAAATCTTTTGCAAAAATTGCCGATTCAGGTCCGCAAAGAAGTGCCGCATCGCCGTTTGCAGAAATTGCAACGCCTGCACGCTCAAAAAGCGGCCAGAAACCGCTGAAATATCTTGCATTAGCATAGTCTGATTCGGTAGAGCATACAACCATAACATCCAAGCCCTTTTGCTGAATAAGCTTAGCTGCTCTGGCTATTCTCTCCTTATATTCATAATCCGGTATACATATTCTGTTTGCCATTTTGAAAACCTCCAAAATAAAATTTATCAATTTAATTATATCAATATAATAAGTCTTTGTATTTGCATAATATTTATTTTTTTTTGCTTTATCATAAACAAAATGCAACTTTCTTGACATATACACCCATTTGCACTATAATTAAACTATATAAAACAAATTAAATATTGTACAAATTTTGAAAGGAGTGTGAATTATGGATTTTAAGCTTAAAAATTTTGAAATTCCCGTAAATGTTACCAGAATAGCCAATGTGCATTATTTTGAATTTTTAAATCAGTATAACACCAAAAGCAATTCACACAACTTTTATGAAATTGTGTATGTAGATAAAGGCAATATAAACGTTACTGCTGATAACTATGTAGGTAATCTTACCGATTGTCAGATGATTATTCACAGCCCCTGTGAAAGCCATTCGCTAAGCTGTGATAATACTGTTGCGCCGGACGTAATTATTATAGGTTTTGAATGTGCCTGCGAAAAGCTAAAAGCCTTTTCACACACACCAACCACGCTTACTGCCGACCAAAAGCGTATGCTTGCCGAAACGGTTAACGAGGGTATGCGTGTTTTTGCGCCACCTTACGACACGCCAAATCTTGCTGATATGAAAAAACGTGAAGATATACCCTTTGGCGCCGACCAAATGCTGAAAATCAGGCTTGAAATATTTTTAATTTCTATTCTTCGTGCAAACGAAATGCCCCAAGCACCTGAAATTACAGCACAAACCGAAAGCAAGCTTGATTCGGTTTACAGATACATCACCGAGCATTATAAAGAAAAAATCACGCTTGATAATATATGTTTTCTTTTTGGACTGAATAAAACCTCACTTTGCCAAAGCTTTAAAAAAGAATATGGTATTACAGTTCTTAATTACATAAATAACCTAAAAATTAAAGAAGCAAAGCGTATGTTGCGTGAAAATAAATTTTCGGTAACCGAAATTTCTGAAAGCTTAGGCTTTAATTCTATTCACTATTTTTGCCGACTTTTTAAAAACGCAACCCAGCAATCCCCAAAAGCGTATATAAATACGGTACGGTCTAAATTAAATCTTTAAAAAAAG
>JAZREW010000075.1:0-4664 GCA_045661005.1 Acutalibacteraceae bacterium
TTCTTTAAAAAGCAAAATATAATCAAAAAAGAGTATACCAATGATTTCTTAATGACCAGAGCCAGCAATTTCTTTTATGATATTATGGTTGTTGCAGGTGTTGCTGCAATACGACTTGGTGCATTAGAAAAGTATTGGGGCATAATTCTTATAATGGGTGTGCTGGGTCTTATTGTTACCTATATTTACAATTATTTTGTGGCTAAAACATTATTTAAAGAATATTCAGAAGAACAGTTTTTAACAATGTACGGAATGCTAACGGGAACAGCGAGTACAGGTGTAATTTTGTTAAGAGAGATTGACGGTGATTTTAAAACCCCTGCGTCTGATAACTTAGTATACCAAAATTTTCCTGCTATTGTGTTTGGTTTTCCGCTAATGTTGCTTGCAACGCTTGCTCCTGTAAAACCAATGTTAACACTTATTATTTTGATTTTATTCTTCGCTGTAATGAATATAATTCTTTTCAGAAGTATAATATTTAAAAGAAAAAAGAAATAAATTTTAAGAGGTGTCTCACAACGAGACACCTCTTTTAAAATAGTTTTATTGTTTAAAAATATTTCCACCGTTACAATCAATACCCACTATTAAGGGGAAATTATTGAATTCAAGCTTTTTAATTGATTCACAACCCAAATCTTCAAAAGCTATAACCTCGCAACTAGTAATGCTTAAAGCGGCTAATGCACCGGCACCGCCTATTGCACAAAGGTAAACCGAGCTATTTCTTTTAATAGCATCAATAACATCGTCATTGCGTTCACCTTTGCCTATAGTAGCAGTAACACCAAGGTCTAAAAGTGTAGGCGTGTACGAATCCATTCTGCATGATGTGGTGGGACCGCAACTTCCAATCGCAAGATTTTCGGGTGTGGGGGTAGGGCCGGCGTAATATATTACAGAATTTTCTATATTAAAGGGTAGAGATTCATTTTTATCTAAAAGCTCAAACAAACGCTTGTGAGCGGCATCACGTGCCGTATACACCGTGCCTGAAAGATAAATTTTATCTCCCGCTTTTAAAGTAGGGCAGTATTCTTTTAAAGAAGTTGTGTTTATATTATATTCTTTCATTCTGTTATGCTTTTGAAAATTTCAGTAAACTGCTTCTTTGCTTGCTCTGCACTATCAGTATTTTCTGCAATTTTTTGGCGGGTTGTGTCTAAAGAAGAAATAAGACCGTCAACCTCTGATACAAAATCAGCAGAGGTTTGTATAATGCTTTGACGTAATTCTTTTAAAGATTCGTGGGCATCATTAATAGTAAATAGGTTTTTGTTTACTTCTTCATTTGTTATTTCTGCGCTGCTTTCAGAGTTTTCAATTATAACCTTAGCATTAGTTTGTGCTACTAAATAAAGCTTACCAATGTTTTCAGATAAACGTTCAATATCATCATATTTAGCATTAAATTCGGCAAGCTCGTTTTTAATTTCTTCCTTTTCAAGCTGTAATTTCTCTTGTTCAATTTTGGCAAGTTCTAATTCGATTTTAAGCTTTTCAAGTGTGGAATTAAGCTCGCTTTCTTTTTTTACAAAGGATTTATGCATAGAATCTATGTATTCTACAACATCATCGCTGTTAAATCCAAAAAGGCTTTTTCTAAAACCTACAGCCATTCTTTTCTACCTTCCTTAATTTAAAACTAAAACTGTGAAACACTATTCTATCACAAAAGCCAAAATATATCAAGTACAGAATAATATAATTATTTTGTGCCGAAAATACGGTCGCCGGCATCGCCAAGACCTGGAACAATGTAAGCATGGTCGTTTAGATGATCGTCTAAACCTGCACAGTAAACAGGAACATCGGGATGAGCTTTTGTGAAAGCCTCTACACCCTCGGGTGCGGCAATTATGCACATAAACTTAATTCTTTTTGGTCCGAATTCTTTTATTCTTGCAACGGCATCAATAGCGCTACCGCCGGTAGCAAGCATTGGGTCAAGAACAAAAACATCACGTTCTTCAAGGTCTGCGGGTAATTTGCAGTAGTAATCTACAGGCATATGTGTATCGGGGTCACGGTACATACCAATATGGCCTACCTTTGCTGCAGGAATAAGGCTTAAAACACCATCAACCATTCCTAAGCCTGCACGTAAAATCGGCACAAAAGCCATTTTTCTACCGGCTAATACCTTTGTTTTTGCTACGGTTAATGGGGTTTTGGTTTCAACCTCTTCTAACGGAAGATCTCGTGTAGATTCATAGCACATAAGCATAGCGATTTCGCTGATTAATTCACGGAATTGCTTAGAACCTGTATTTTCATCACGTAAAATTGTAAGCTTGTGCTGAATTAGGGGATGATCCATAACAAAGACGTTTTTATTCATTTTAGTTACCTCCGCAATTAAGTTCAATGTTGGTTATTTTATCAACTCGTTTTTGATGGCGTCCACCCTCAAAAGCGGTATCAACAAATAGGTCTACAAGCTCAATGGCTGTGCCTATGCCTATTACACGGCCACCAAGGCACAAAATATTAGAATCGTTGTGAAGACGAGTGTATTTAGCAGAAAAATGCTCACTGCAAGCAGCAGCTCGAATACCTTTTATTTTATTTGCCGCTAAGGACATTCCAATGCCTGTGCCGCAAACTAATATACCACGCTCGCACTGACCGCTTGTTATACTTTTGCATACGGGTACTGCAATATCGGGATAATCTACAGAAACCTGTTCGTAAATTCCAAAATCGCAAATTTCAAATCCACGTTCCTTTAAATGCTCGGCAATGGCGTTTTTATGTTCAAGACCGCCGTGGTCACAACCTAAAGCAATTTTCATTTTTCTTTACTCCTTTTTAATTGTAGCTCTCTTTCTGCTTGGGGCAGACGTAAATATACAGGTAATAATTCCTGTGGTGTAACAGTTTCGTTTTTGGCAAAAGCTTCGTATGCGGCTTTCGCTACTCCTGTAGCATTTTGGTAAAGACGAGATTCATCTGCCTTTTCAAATAAATCCGTATTTTCTACGTAGGGGAAGAATACGTTTGCTCCATCGCCCACTATTATAACACGTTTTTTGTGCGTTTGCGACATTTTTTTAATTTCTTCTGCCAATTCCTCGCATAAAAGAGCCCTATCGTCACAAAGGCGGGTTATAACACCGCCCGAAATGTCAAAAACTGCGTTATAAACCTGATTGCAACGAGCATCCATAACAGCGCATACAATACAGTCGGTATCTATATAGTTGTAAGCCATAGCAAGCAGGGTAGAAATAGCAGCACAGGGTAATTTTTTTGGTGCAGCAAGACCTTTAATTGCGCTTATGCCTATGCGGATTCCCGTAAAGGAACCGGGTCCTGCGCTAACGGCTAGACCGCCAATATCATTCATATTTATTTTTAAACTACCCAAAACCTTTTCTACCATAGGCATAAGGGTTTGAGAATGGGTAAGCTTTTCGTTTATAAAATCAGATGCCAATAACTCACCATTTTCTGAAACCGCAACAGAACAAGGGGTTGCAGAGCATTCAATTGAAAGAATTTTCATAACTTTAAATTTCCTTTTTGTGAAATACGGTTATTTTGCGACTTAGCTCGCCAAGGCTTTGTATTTCAACATATATTGTGTTTTCGGGTAGGGCGTTTTCTATGTTTTCGCTCCATTCGGCTACAACCACGCCCTCTTGCTCTATGTATTCAAAAAAGCCCGAAGAATACAGCTCGTCCCACGAAGAAATGCGGTACATATCAAAATGAAATACGGGTAATCTGCCACCTAAATACTCATTTATAAGTGCAAATGTAGGCGAGGTAACGTCCCCCGTATATTCTAAACCTTTTGCTAAACCACGTGTAAAACAGGTTTTTCCTTGCCCTAAATCACCACGAAAGGCTATAACCTCGCCGCCAACAAGGGTTTTAGCAAGGTCGGCGGCAAAATTTTCGGTCTCAGTAGGGCTGTTAGAAACAAATTCAAGCATTACATAACCATCCAAATTAATTATTATTTATATTGTAACATATTTTTTTTCATTTTTAAAGTGTTACTTGCATATTTATTCAAAATAAAATATAATGGTATAAAATGATGTGAGGTGATTTGGTGAGATATCTTATTTCAAGAATAGCAGACTTTATTCGTGAGACGGACAAGATACTGTTTTTACTATGTGTTTTTACTACCTCTTACGGTTGTGCTGCTGTATTTTCTGCAAATTATTATAAAGAGTCTTACCGTCCGTTTATTATACACACACTTGCTATGTTTTTAGGTCTTTCGGCAGCGCTTGTTATATCTGCAATCGATTACGAAAAAATATTCAAGTGCTGGTATTTGATAGCAGGCTTTGGTGTAATACCTGTAATACTGACGTTTTTTATAGGTATAGCGCCCGAGGGTACGGATGACAGGGCTTGGCTTGATTTAGGTATAACTACTTTTCAACCTTCTGAATTGCTTAAAATTTGTTTTGTTGTAACATTTGCATTTCATTTAAAAAAGGTAAAACCTAATATAAATAAATTGAAATATTTAATACCCGTGTGTTTGCATGGTGCGTTTCCTGTATTACTTATTCATTTTCAGGGTGACGATGGTACTGCGTTGGTATTCTCAATCATGGTGCTGTTTATGATGTGGGCGGCAGGTGTTTCGTGGAAATATTTTATTATGGCGTTCTCGGCGGCGGCTGTGGCGT
>JAZREW010000076.1:0-2682 GCA_045661005.1 Acutalibacteraceae bacterium
CAATCCCCAGGTCTGCCGTTTGAATGAATATATATTTGTTTTTCGCCTAAACCATTACCACTTAAATTGTCGTTAGAAACAATATTCAAGCTAACAGAACCCATAAAGTTACTGCTGGTCTTAAGATACACAGTCCAACAATAGTCCTTATATAGTTTGATTTTATCAACCGTTTCGGTTGGAATATTTGCGGTTAGATAAACATCCTTATATCCGCCACCACTTTGAAAGATGAATTTTGCAGAATTATTACCGCTTTTACCGTCAGTTTTTACAACCTGCCATTCAGCGCCTGTGGCTACTGAATATGCAGACCAGCTTTCACATTCAAAACTGCCGTCAGACATTTTATCTGAAAACAAGCCGTAGTAAGCAGAATTGGCAAACACATTAATTGCACAACTTCCGTTTACAAAAAACAAAGAAAATATAAGTATTGCAGAAATCAAAAAACTAAGCAGCTTTTTCATACAAACCATCACAACCTTCAAATTAAACAAAATACAAATTATATTTCATTAATTTTAACATTTTTAGTACAAAATTACAATGTTTTTTTATTGAAAATCCGCAAAAAAAGAAAGCGTTAAAAAACGCTTTCTTTTTTACTGAAATTTAAAAATTATTCCAAATTTGTTTTTTAAGAGCCGCAAAATCTGTAGCACCTAAAACATTATCGGTATTATCATACCAAACATTAAAATAATTAATCTGTGCTATTTTTCCAAGCATAAAATTCTTTAAGCATACAACATCTAAAATATCAACTAAGCCATCATTGTTAGCGTCACCTTTAACAACTCCGCTATCTGTGTTATTTGGAATTTTCACAAAAGATGCTTTAAATACATCATAAATATTTTCTGCATAAAGCGTGTTAAAAGCACCAAAATCTACAGAATACACAATTTCATCTAAAGAAGGTTGCGAAACAACGGTTTTGGCAATGCTTGTAACTGTTTGATAATTATCTGCACCATATACTTCAAGATCTGAAAGCATATAACCATTATTTGCTTTTGCAGTAACTAAAACCTTGCCGGTTTTTGCATCGTAACCTAATTTCAAATTACCATTACGTTTATTTGTATCAACAGGTACAATCTCTATTTTTTCTATCCAAACAGAGCAGTTTTCCATAGAAACGCAATTATCAATAAACAGCTTAAACGCAATGTTATCACCAATTAAGGCAAACGGCTTTGTTTCGTATGCGGTTGTGCTTTCGGGTATAGCACCATTGTTTAAAATCGGTATTTTAGTACCCCATCGCCATCTATTTTGGAATACCTTGTTGCCGCTAAACGTAGCGCTGATTTCATATCCCAAATAACCGTAATGATTATTATCACTTCTAGCATAAATTATAGCCTTGTATTGAATTGAAGCATCAAGTTTTTCCACGGTAGCATCTGATAATTTCACATAGAAGCTTTTAGCGTCTGCTGTTCCTTCTTCAAACTCGATTTCGCCTATGGTTACCGAAATGATAGGTTCTGGTTCAGGTTCTGGTTCAGGTTCGGGTTCGGGTTCTGGTACTGGAATACTGCCGCCACCAACATCACCACTAATCAGTAAAACACTTTCTATAGTTTCGCCCTTGTTAACTCTTATGTAGATAAGTTTAGAACCTACATCAGCAGTAAAGGTGTTACCATCATACTCAATGTAAACTGCGTTACTGAAAATATCGTAAACTCTTGCACTATCATCAGATGTCGTAATCTTAGCTTCATAATCAACATTATCAGTCCACATAACGTACATATCGTACTTTTCACCTGTAAACTTGTATGCATAAAGCATCGGATTCAAACTTGTATCAACTGAATCAAATGTATAACCGACATGCATATAGTTGAATGCAGCACGGGCAACAGCCATAGGACGAGCTCTGTCACCATGGAACATACCATATTGATTCTCGGTACTATATATACCGTTACCACTTGTACGATTATATGTAACCAGCTTTTCAATACCTAAAGACTTAGCCATTGTGTACTGTCTGAGTGACAACGCCATCTGCATTTCAGGTGTTTTACCCTGAATATCGGTACGGGCAGTAGCATAACGCATTTCAGTAATCCACAACGGGAAATCTCTGCCAGATACAGATTTCATCATAACCTGAAGTTCTTCAATATCCTCTTTCCATTCGGCCTGTTCGGGCGAAGAAAACAACTGAACATACGGATGGATTGAATAAGCATCCATATACTTGTAGCCTTCTGCTTCAAACACTTGTGTTGCCCAACCTAAGTTAACACCTGAAGAACCGGTAGAAGCGGTTACACCACCTATAAGTACAGCATCGGGGTTAGCAGCCTTAAGTGTTTCATATACCTTAGCCATTGTAGAAACATAACCCTTAGCATCACAGAACTGAGCTGGATTAGCCCAATGTCTGTAGTCCATTTCGTTCCAGAACTCGAAGTACTTAACCTTACCCTTATAATGACTTACTAGGAAGTTAACATAACCGAGCAAGCTTTGCATATCGCTTTCGCTCTCGTTCCAACCAGGGGCTGGCATACGCTTATCTTCCAAGAATGATGGCCAACCGTGTGTATTGAAGATTACAAGAGGTTCAATGCCTTTTTCAACCATTGCTTGAATATAAGCATCTTTTTCTTCGTCTATTGAATATACGCCCTTTTCCTTTTCAACCTCTTCCCAGTC
>JAZREW010000077.1:0-12771 GCA_045661005.1 Acutalibacteraceae bacterium
TATTATTAACTTCTACAGCTTCGGTAATACGCTTAAGCTCATCCATAAGCTCAGTATCAATATGCAAGCGACCCGCAGTATCAAGAATTAAATAATCATGACCGTAATCTCTGGCATAAGCTACTGCTTTTTGCGCTATAATTTCAGGCTTTTCGGTACCCATTTCAAAAACGGGTGTATCAACTGCTTTTCCAACAACCTTTAACTGTTCAATAGCGGCAGGTCGGTAGATATCGCAAGCGGCAAGCATAGGTCTGTGACCCTGTGATTTCAAAAACTTTGCAAGCTTTGCTGAGTGTGTGGTTTTACCTGAACCCTGTAAACCGCACATCATAATAATTGTAGGAATTTTGTTAGAAGTTTTAAGTCTTGCTTGCTCACTACCCATTAAAGCGGTAAGCTCTTCCTTAACAATTTTTATTACCATTTGCGGTGCAGTAAGACTTTCCATTACATTTTCGCCGATACATTTTTCGGTAACGGAGTTAGTAAAGTCTTTTGCTACCTTATAGTTAACGTCAGCCTCAAGAAGTGCCAAACGCACCTCACGCATGGCTGTTTTAACGTCAGCCTCGCTTAACTTGCCTTTGGAGCGTAGGCGTTTAAACACGCCCGAAAGCTTATCCGATAAATTGTCAAACGCCACAAGTAACACTCCTTACAAACTATCTATAATATCAAGAATTTCTTTTAGATTATCTTCGCCTTTAAGTGAATTTTCGGCTAGATTTTTAAGCTTTGAAAACTTTTCGCAATATTTGCATTTTTCTTCAAAGCTTACAAGCTGTGCTTCAGCACGTTTTATAAGGTCATTAACGCCTTGACGAGTTATACCTTCGTTTTCGGCTATTTCCGAAAGGGATAAATCCTCGTTATAATAATGCTCTGTAATAGAGCGTTGCTTTTCGCTTAAAAATTCACCGTAAACGTCAAGCAGGGCTGAAATATAAAGTTTTTTCACGTATGAGCACCTCACAGCTTTACGAGTATAACACAAACTCACACATATGTCAAGTTTTTTTCTTTACAGATGAAAATATTTTTTTAAAAAGCAATTTGTATATAAATATTTAGAATAAAATAAAAATTTTTCTTTACTTTTTCGGTGGTGTGTGGTACAATACATAAGCTGATTATGTATAAGGCATAATTTGCGCATTACCGTATACTATGTTTTAGGTGTCTGCCCTTATGGGAATCACTTATGACCTAAGACTTGGTTTACGGAAGAAATTTTAAAAGAGGTGAAAATTAATGACTAAGGAAACAAAGCAACAGGTTTTGGCTGAGTATGCTATGCACGAAGGTGATACAGGTTCACCTGAAGTACAAATCGCACTTCTCACCACAAGAATCAATGAGCTTAACAACCACCTTAAAACACACCCTAAGGATAAGCATTCTTATCGTGGTCTTCTTAAGATGGTTGGTCACAGAAGAAACCTTTTGGCTTACCTTATGAAGAATGATATTGAAAGATACCGTTCTATCGTTAAGCGCTTAGGTCTTCGTAAGTAATTTACGCAAAAAGGCAGGCTGGTTTTTATCAGTCTGCCTTGGTTTAAATTGAGAGATTTTTGCGGTTAGCGATAAATTGGGTGCCCTATAAAAATAAGGTGTCGAATTTATTGCTAAACAAAAATCTCTATAACATTTCATTTTTAAAAAAGAAAAGGAGATTGCAAAATGTTTGAAAATTATAAGGTTTATGAAACCACACTTGCGGGCAGACCCTTAAAGCTTGAAACAGGTATGATGGCAGGTCTTGCAAATGCTGCAATTATGGCTACCTATGGCGAAACCAGCGTACTTTGTACTGTTACTGCATCTGCAAAACCACGTGAGGGTGTGGACTTCTTCCCACTTTCAGTTGATTATGAAGAAAAAATGTATTCTGTAGGCAGAATCCCTGGCTCTTTCACCAGAAGAGAGGGTAAGGCTTCTGACAAGGCAATATTGGCTTCACGTTGTATTGACCGTCCTATTCGTCCTTTATTCCCAAAGGATATGCGTAACGATTGCTCAGTTGTAGCTACCGTTATGTCTGTTGATCCCGATTGTTCACCAGAGGTTACAGCCGCTATCGGTGTATCTGCTGCTATTGCTATTTCAGATATTCCTTGGGCTGGTCCTATTTCTAGTGTTAACGTAGGTCTTGTTAACGGCGAAATCGTTATCAACCCAAACCTAGAGCAAAGAGCAGCTACTGACCTTAACTTAACCGTTTCATCAACTGCTGACTTGGTTGCTATGATTGAGGCTGGCGCTAACGAAATTGATGATGACCTTATGTTCGACTGCATTATGGCAGGTCACGAAGAAAATAAGAAAATTGTTGAGTTTATTAATGGTATAGTTGCTGAAATTGGCAAAGAAAAGTTTGAGTTCGAGTCTAACGATCCCGATCCTGCTATTATGGAAGAAATCGAAGCTTTCTGTATTGAAGATGTTAAGAAGGCCCTTGATACTGACGATAAGCTTGTTCGTGATGCCGCTTTATTACCTATCTACAATGCAGTTCATGAGAAGTTTGACGAGCGTTTTGAAGGCAACGAAGCAAAGCTTGACGAGATTATGTATCTTGTTCAAAAGCATGTTGTACGTGCTTGGCTTAAGGATGAGAAAAAGCGTGTTGACGGCCGTGGTATCGATGAAATCCGTCCTCTTGACGCTAAGGTTGACTTATTACCCCGTGTACACGGTAGCGGTATGTTTAGCCGTGGTCAGACTCAGGTATTGTCTATTGCTACATTGGCTCCTGTTAGTGAGGCTCAGAAGCTTGACGGATTAGATGAAGAAGTTTCTAAGAGATATATTCACCACTACAATTTCCCATCTTATTCAGTAGGTGAAACAAAGCCTTCACGTGGACCCGGCAGACGTGAAATCGGTCACGGAGCTTTGGCTGAAAAGGCTTTAGTTCCTGTAATTCCTTCTGTGGACGAGTTCCCATATGCTATCCGTGTTGTATCAGAGGTTCTTTCTTCTAACGGTTCAACATCACAGGGTTCTATCTGTGGTTCAACATTAGCACTTATGGCTGCAGGTGTTCCACTTAAGGCTCCTGTTGCAGGTATTTCTTGTGGTCTTATCACAGGAGACGACGGCGTTTACGGCGACTTTATGACTATGGTAGACATTCAAGGTGTTGAAGATTTCTATGGCGATATGGACTTTAAGGTAGCAGGTACTCACAAGGGTATTACCGCTATTCAGATGGACTTAAAGGTTCATGGTCTTACACCGGCTATTATTAAGGAAGCTTTTGCTAAAACCCACAAGGCTAGACTTCACATTCTTGATGAAGTTATGCTTAAGGCTATTGCAGAGCCACGTGCAGAGCTTTCACAGTATGCACCTAAGATGCTTACAACCGCTATTAATCCTGAAAAAATCGGTGATGTTATCGGTAAGCAGGGTAAGGTTATTCAGTCTATTCAAGAGCAATGCGATTGTACAATTAACATTGAAGAAGACGGTAGAGTATTTGTTTCAGGTCTTGATATTGAAAAGGCTAAGCAGGCTATCGGCATTGTAGAGCTTATTGCTAACGACCCTGAAATCGGTGCTGTTTACAGCGGTAAGGTAACAAGACTTATGACATTTGGTGCATTTGTTGAAATTGCTCCCGGTAAAGAAGGTCTTGTACACATTTCTAAGCTTGATGTTAAGCGTGTAGAAAAGGTTGAGGATGTTGTAAACGTTGGCGATCAGGTACTCGTAAAGGTTACCGAGATTGACGATCAGGGCAGAATTAACCTTTCCCGCAGAGATGCTTTGGTAGAAATCAACGGCGCAGTTGTTGAAGACGATGCTGACGAAGAGCCAAAGAAACCACGTAGAGACAAAAAAGGCTTTAAAAAGCACGATTAATATTTGATTTTAATAAAAAGCGATAGGGGCAAAGATAAGCCTCTATCGCTTTTTGCTTAAATGCTGGCAAAGGGTAGGGAAATTGAAATGCTATATAATGTAAAAACTGAGCAAGATTTAAATAAGGTGCTTTTTAATATAAAGAACAAAACAACTATAAATATTGAAAAAGATTTATTTATTGAAAAACCTATTGAAATTAAGGGTATAAAGGATATAAAAATAGTCTCCCAAAACGGAGCGAAGCTAACGGGAGGTATAATTACAAATAAGTGGGAAAAAGAGAGCGACTTTTTCGTTTTAGAAATCGCCACAGAGCCGAGAATATTGATTATTAATGGCGAGCTCAGAGAAAAATCATCATTCCCTCAAAACGAATATTTGCAACATCTTACTACGACCGAACTTTACTGGTGTGATTCGAAAAACGGTGGTTGGAACAGAAAACCTACAATGCCTGAGCTTACAAATATTACTGTAAATACCGCCAATATACCGTCTGAGCTTGACATAGAAAACTGTGATATAAGGACAATTCATATATGGGATGAATCAACGGTGGCTATAAAAAGTTATAACAGTAAAACGGGCGAAATTATAACAGCTTCACCTATGGAGCATCCTGCGGGTGCATTTGGTGAACAAAGATATAAGCTGATAAATACAAAATACGGTTTAACTAAAAAAGGCACTTGGTGTTACGAGAGAAAAGAGAAAAAGATATATTATTACCCATATGATGACGAAAACGTAGAAAATACACAGGCTATGATTCCTATTAGCGACTCGATTATTAAGATGATCGACTGTGAAAATGTCACAGTTGAAGGCATAAATATCTTTCTTTCAAATTCACAGTGCGGTATAAATGCAGGACTTCGTGCTATAAATCCTTTAGGTGCGGTGCAGATAGAAAATTGTAAGGATGTAAACTTAAACAAGCTTCAAATTTCTTTTTCGGGCGGTCAGGGTATAAAAATTCTTAAATCAAGCAATATAACCGTGCAAAATTCGTCAATTAAACATTGTGCATCGGGTGGTGTTTTCACCCACGAGTGTGAGAATGAGCTAATCTCGCATAACTGCATTAAAGAGGTTGGTATGTACGATTTTTCGGCGATACCTATTCATGCTGGCGGTAAATCGTTGCTTGTGTATGTTGTTGATGGTAAATTGGCTGAAAAGGGCAAGACAGTAATCGAATACAACTCTATAGATAATGCACCGTATTGCGGAATTACCTGTAACGGCGGACCGCACGTTATTAGCAACAATAAGATAACAAGATGTATGCAAAAGCTTAACGACGGCGCAGCAATATATTGTTCAAGAGCAAACGGAACACTTATAAAAGAAAATTATATTTCTAATCTTCCGCCAACAAAATCGTATGCAATTTATTTTGATGAATTGAGCGAAAACTGTGTGGTTGACGGAAATGTTTCAATAAATGTAAAAAAACCTTTTCTTAACCATATTGCAAAAAAATGTACTTTTAAAAATAATATTGCAACTAATGATGGCGAAATAATAGTACGAATGGATACGTCAACCGACTTTTTATGGCAACAAAATATACTGTGCAGTAACGGTGATATAGTATTTCAATGCGATAATTTCGACGGGGAAACCCACGAATTTAATGAATTTATTAGAAATGACCGTGATATTCTGTTTTCAAAAAACGGAAAAATAATATACAACGAAGAGATTTGCAAACAGAAACGCTGCTACGATGAGATAGATTTCAAAGGCGCTATAATCAAGCAAGACCCATATATTACCGTTAAAGAAGATGAACTTTTTCTAAAAAACAATCTTAACGGAATAAAAAACAAATATATAGAAAAATAGTGAAAAGGATGCTCATTTACTATCTGTATAAAATAAGATATAAAAACAGAAAAAGCGAAAGAAGTTTATTTTACTTCTTTCGCTTTTACTATTAATAAAGCTTTACATCTATCCAAAGCATTTCGTAATGACGTCTTATTTCTTCGTCAATATCATGGTAATACTGAACAGGGGGCATATCATCTTCTGCCGGATATAAAATTTCATTTTTATAATAGTAATAATCTTCGTTATTAATTACTGCGGTATTTGGTGAAGCATAGCCAATGTATTCTGCATTTGCAGTAGCAATTTCCGGCTCTAAAAGGAAGTTTATATACATAAGCGCCGCTTCATAATTTTGTGAAGATTTTGGAATACAAAGTGAATCTATGAATATATTTGTGCCTTCTTTAGGATAGAAAAATTCAAGGTCGGGATTAGTTTCTACCATAGTTAAATAGTCGCCGGCGTAGTAGGGGGCAATAGAAGCTTCACCTGTTTCCATTTTGCCGTAAACCTCGTCCATAACATAGGATTGTAAGTTTGCCTTGCCTTCTTTAAGCTTTTCTGCCGCTTTGTTCCAATCCTCTTTATTTTCGGAATTTAAATCCTGACCTAAAAGCATTTGCGATGTCATAAAAGCATCACGTGGATTATTGAAGTTTAAGGTCATATCCTTGTATTTCTTATCCCACAACACATTCCAGGAATGCTCAATATCGCCCTTGATATGCTTTTTGTTATAGATTATTCCTACCATACCAACATTGTAAGGTACACTGTATTGATTGTTAGGGTCGAAATAAACGTTTTTGTAGGCATCGTCTATTAAATCGTAATTTGAAATTTTAGATAAATCGATTTTTAAAAGCTCGTTTTCTTTTATAAGGCGGGCTATCATATAATCGGATGGCACAATAATATCATAAGTTATACCGCCACTCTTGATTTGGGAATACATAGTTTCATTACTTTCAAACATCAGGTAATTTACCTTTATTCCCGTAAGCTTTTCAAATTCACGGTTAACATCGGGCATATCGTAGTTACCGTCTGAAATGTATTCACCCCAGTTGTAAACGGTAAGCTCTGTACCGGCTAAATCTTTTGTGTACTCGCCCCGTAAATCAAGGTCGAAATACTGATATGCAAATTTACATCCGCACATACTTAATGCAATAATTAGGGATAAAAGAAGAGAAATAAATTTTTTCAATTTCACACCCTCCCTTTAAGTGTTTGCTTTTTTTCTGCTTTAGATTGAAGCATATTGTAGAAAATAAGCAAAAGAAATATTACTATGAATATCAAGGTGGAAAGGGCATAGGTATCAGGTGTTACCGATTTTTTGGTCATATTATAAATTATAATCGGTAAGGTTTGATAATCTCCGCAGGTGAAATAGCTTATTACAAAATCATCTAGTGAAAGCGTGAAAGCCATAATCATACCTGTAGCTATACCGGTTGAAATAGAGGGTAACACAACCTTGAAAAAGGCTTTTATAGGTGTGCAACCAAGGTCTAATGCCGCTTCGTGAAGATTAGAATCTAATTGTTTTAATTTAGGTAAAACCGAAAGAATAACATAAGGTAAATTAAAGGTTATGTGAGCTATAAGCACGGTTAAAAATCCTAAGGATTCTTGCAAGCCTATTATTTTACCTATAAAAACAAATAAAAACATAAGCGAAATGCCGGTTACAATGTCAGCATTCATCATAGGAATATTTGTAACACCCATAACCATTTTTTTAGCAACCTTATTACGCAAAGCTAAAATGCCAACAGCGGCAGCGGTGCCTAAAACAGTAGATATTAACGCTGAAAGCACAGCTATAATTAGTGTGTGTTTCAAGGCAGTGAGCATTGTAGTGTCAGACAAAAGGCCTAAGTACCAATCGGCTGAAAATCCTTCAAACACCCATACGCTTGATGAT
This sequence comes from Acutalibacteraceae bacterium, assembly GCA_045661005.1. Classification (GTDB taxonomy): domain Bacteria; phylum Bacillota; class Clostridia; order Oscillospirales; family Acutalibacteraceae; genus UBA737. Next base: position 7,649 of record JAZREW010000077.1, read on the forward strand.
GAATTGAAAGAAAAAACAATCATAACCATAAGCGGTGCGTAAAGGAAGAAAAGTATTAAAGCTATATAAAGACGGGATAAGGTTTTCATATCATTACGCCCCCGTCTTCATCGTTTGAAAACCTGTTCATAATGAACAAGCTTATCATAATAAGCACCATAAGCACCAGAGAAATAGCAGATGCTATATTGTAATAATCGGGTCCTATGTTGTAGAAATACTCAATGGTATCGCCAATGAGCATGGTTTTGTTACCGCCAAGCTTTTGAGATATGTAAAATGTGCTTACAGAAGGCACAAAAACCATAGTAATGCCTGAAATTACACCGGGACGGCTAAGCGGGAAAATAACCTTTTTAAACTTGTTAAATGCGTTAGAGCCAAGGTCTTCAGATGCTTCAAGCAAGGAATTATCTATTTTACTCATAACCGAATAAATAGGCAAAATCATATATGGTATAAAGTCATAAACCATACCTAAAATAACGGCACCCGGAGTGTTAATAAGCTTTAAAGGACCTATTCCTATCTTGCCTAAAACGGTATTGATAATACCGGTATTGGCTAAAATACTTATCCAAGAATATGTACGAATAAGAAAGTTTGTCCACATAGGTAGCATAACTATCATCATAATCATTCGTTGTGAGCTAATCTTTAGCTTGGTCATAAAATATGCCATAGGGTAGGCTAGAATAAGCGTAATTACAGTAGATATTGTTGCATAAACAATAGATATTGCAAACGCTTTTTTAAATCTGCCAAGAGACGCAATATTACTAAGAGTGAATACACCGTTTGCATCAGTTAAGGCAAAGTAAAACATAATTATAAGAGGTACAACAATAAATATTGCCGACCAAACCATATAAGGACAAGCTATAAATTTGCTGCCAAAACTTTTTTTGTTCACTCTTCTACCTCCTGTACCTCGCTTAAACGGTCATGCTCTTCACTGTAAGAAGAATAGTCACCGTAAAGACCGGAATATTCGCTTCGTTTCATAATGTGAATAGCATCAGGTTCTATATACAAACCCACCTTATCATCCACAAAATGCTCATCAGTAGTTTGTATCATCCATTTAAAACCGCCAATATCTACAATTATTTCATAATGTACACCCAAGAAAGAAACCGAAGTTACGGTGCCTTTAAGCATACCTTTTTCATATTCTACAATATCTACGTCTTCAGGGCGAACAACAACTTCAACCGCCTCATTAGGTGCAAAGCCTTTATCAAGACAGTCAAATTTAGCGCCTGAAAATTCAACAAAGTAGTCTTTAATCATTACACCGTCAACAATGTTAGACTCGCCAATAAAATCAGCTACAAAGGCGTTTTGGGGTTCGTTATAAATGTCCTGCGGGGTGCCAACCTGTTGAATTTTACCTTTATCCATAACAACAACACGGTCAGACATAGTAAGCGCTTCTTCCTGGTCGTGCGTTACAAAAACAAAGGTTATGCCAAGCTGTTCTTGTATTTTCTTAAGCTCTTTTTGCATATCCTTACGAAGTTTAAGGTCAAGCGCTGCTAGCGGTTCATCCAAAAGAAGTACTTTTGGGTGGTTTGCTATAGCACGTGCTATAGCTACACGCTGTTGCTGACCGCCGGAAAGGGTGGCTATATTACGCTTTTCAAAGCCTGCAAGGTTTACAAGACTTAGCATTTCAGAAACCTTTTGCTTAATTTCTTTTTCGGGTAACTTTTTAATGCGTAAACCAAAGGCTACGTTTTCATAGACATTAAGATGTGGGAAAAGTGCATAACGCTGAAAAATGGTGTTAACCTGACGTTTATATGCAGGCACACCGTTTATTTTTTTATCTTCAAAAATAATTTCACCGCTGTCAGGCTCTAAAAAACCCGCAATAAGACGTAGGGTAGTGGTTTTACCACAGCCTGAAGGACCAAGTAGTGTGATAAACTCCTTGTCCTTAATTTCAAGATTCAAACCATCTAATATTGTTTCATCGTCAAAAGAAACGGTGATATTTTTAAGTTGTACTATATTTTCTTTTTCCACAATGGCAACTCCTTTTGCGAGATATTGTTCGGATAAACCGTTTAGGAAAACATATTTTCAAATTTTAAAGTGAAAAATACGTTAATAATGAATTATAAAAAGAATGGCAAAATAGCGTCTGATGCACACATTAAGCCACATTAATATACATAATAAAATATACATTCAAATGCGCTATATGTCAAGATTTTTTTGCTATTTTTCAACATTATTCGTGAAAAATCAAGCCGCATTTTTTAAAATCTTTAAAATGCTTTGATTTACTCTTAAATGCTCTTAAATGCTAGCTTTTTGTGTTTTGAAGTTTTTAGGTAAAGTATGGCAAAAAAACGGCGGTTTTCAATATCATTTTCGTTTGTTTTAAAAATTTCGAAATTTTATGTTTTATATATTCAAAACCGAAGATTTTTTCATATAAAAAAACAGTAAAAAAGCTTGTGATAATAACGCAAAAAATGGTTGATAAATCGTTTATAATATGATAAAATATATTGAATTACTATATATAAGGTGTAGGGTGGTGTTTTATTGCGTATTTTAGGTATTGACCCCGGTTATGCAACCATAGGTTATGGCGTTGTAGATTTTTCGGGTAATAAATTTTCTGTAGTAGGCTACGGCGCAGTTACAACACCCGCTAAGGAAGAATTTCCTAAAAGATTGAAATCTATTTACGAAGATATTCTTTACTTAATCGAAAAATATCAGCCTGAGTGTTTAGCCATAGAACGTCTTTATTTCAATACTAACACCACCACAGCAATAGATGTGGCTCAGGCTAGAGGGGTAATTGTTTTAGCGGCTGAGCTCAAAGGTGTTAAAATTTCTGAATACACGCCGTTGCAGGTAAAGCAATCGGTAACGGGATACGGCAGGGCTGAAAAGCATCAGGTTATGGAAATGGTGAAAAGTCTTTTGAATTTAAAGGCGGTACCAAAGCCTGATGATACTGCTGATGCGCTAGCTCTTGCAATCTGTCACGGGCATTATTCAGCGTCTTCTTATTCGATAATTTCTATGGAGGGTAAAAAATGATAGCTTCTTTAAGAGGAAAACTTATATATTCGGATAATGTTTCTGTAGTGGTTGAATGTGCCGGTGTAGGCTACAAATGTTTTGTAACAAAAAGCACACTCTACAGATTGCCTAAAAAGGGCGAAGAATTATTTTTGCACACTCATTTAGCAGTGAGAGAAGATGCTATGGATTTATACGGCTTTAGTGATTTAGAAGAACTTACTGCTTTTAAGCTTATAACCTCTGTAAACGGTGTGGGTGCCAAAATAGGCATAGCAATTCTTTCTGAATTTACCGCATCACAGTTAATGCTGAGCATTGCGGGTAACGATGCTAAAAGCCTTACAAGAGCTGCGGGTGTTGGCATAAAGCTTGCCCAAAGAATAGTTTTAGAGTTAAAAGATAAAGTAGGCAGTATTGAGGTTTCAAATATTGAAGAAGTCAGAAGTGTTTCAGCTACTGTGAATAACACTTCGTCTTCAGAGGCAGTAGAAGCTTTAGTATCATTGGGATATGCAAAAAGCGATGCTTCGTCGGCTGTTGGTAAGCTTGACCAAACTTTAGGTACAGACGAGCTTATTAAACAAGCATTAAAGTATTTGGCAAGGGGGTTATAATTTATGATAGAACAAGAAATGGATTTTGAAAATCGAATTGTATCACCCGATTATAGCTCGGCACAAGATGATGCAGAGCTTTCGCTACGACCAAAATCACTTGCAGAGTATGTTGGTCAAGATAAGGTTAAAGAAAATCTTAAAATTTATATAACGGCGGCACTACAACGTAAAGAATCGCTCGACCATGTTTTGCTTTACGGCCCTCCCGGACTAGGTAAAACTACACTTTCAAGCATTATTGCACGTGAGATGGGGGTTAATTTACGTGTAACTTCGGGTCCTGCTATAGAAAAACAGGGTGATCTCGTTGCAATACTTACTTCTCTTGAAGAGGGTGACGTGTTGTTTATAGACGAAATTCACCGCCTGTCACGCAATGTTGAAGAAATTCTTTATCCTGCTATGGAAGATTTTTCTCTAGACATTATTATTGGCAAAGGTCCGTCGGCAAGGTCTATAAGACTTGATGTTCCGCACTTTACACTTGTAGGTGCGACTACTCGTTCGGGTCAGCTTACAGCACCTTTAAGAGACCGTTTCGGCGTGCTTATGCGTTTAGAGCTTTATACACCTGAACAGTTGGCGGAAATAGTAATGCGCTCGGCAGGTATTTTGGGCATAGGCATTGATAAAGATGGTGCCTTAGAAATAGCGTCACGTTCAAGAGGTACACCACGTATAGCTAACCGACTTTTGAAAAGAGTGCGTGATATAGCTCAGGTTGAGTATGACGGTATGATTGATGAAGAAACCGCATCGGCGGCATTGTCACGCTTTGAAATTGATGAATTGGGTCTGGATGATTTTGACCGTAAGATGCTTGAAACAATAATTGTTAATTATTCCGGCGGTCCTGTAGGACTTGATACTTTAGCGGCGGCTATTGGCGAAGAGGCGGTAACCATTGAAGATGTTTACGAGCCGTATTTAATGCAAATAGGATTTTTAACACGTACTGCAAGGGGACGTTGTGTAACAAAGCTTGCATACGACCATTTGGGTATTTCTTTTGATTCAAAGGGAAGCCAACAGTCTATATTTTAGGTAGAGGAAAAATGAGAACAGTAGAAGGATTTAATGATTACGAGTTGCTTGATGCCGATTCGGGCGAGCGACTTGAACGTTGGGGAAATGTAATTTTAATACGTCCTGACCCACAGGTTATATGGAGCGGTTTAAGAACAGATAAGCGTTGGAAAATGGCAGATGCTATATATCACCGTTCTAATTCGGGCGGAGGGTACTGGGAAAACTTAAAAAAGGTTCCTGACGTTTGGAGCATTGATTATAAAGGCTTAACTTTCAGATTAAAGCCTATGGGATTTAAGCATACAGGTTTGTTTCCCGAACAGGCGGTTAACTGGGATTTAGCACGTAAGCTAATTGAAGCAGAAAAACGTGAGGTTTCGGTACTAAACCTGTTTGCGTATACCGGAGGTGCTACAGTAGCCTGTC
>JAZREW010000078.1:0-6807 GCA_045661005.1 Acutalibacteraceae bacterium
CCTTCCATAAAGTCCTGATCCATAATTGAACCAGCGATACCCATACATTGTGAACCGATTTGAAGATATGATTTACCTCTCATAGTTGCAACTGCAATAGCCGCACGACCAAAACGTAAAAGCTTTTCTTTAACGTCTTCAGGAATGTCGCTAACCATATCCACGTCTTGCACTTCGTGACCGTAAATGCCAAATGCGGGTAATCCCTTTTGTGCGTGACCGGCGAGAACAGCCGCTAAATAAACTGCACCGGGGCGCTCTGTACCATTAAAGCCCCAAACGCCCTTTATGGTATTAGGATCCATATCCATAGTTTCCGAACCATAGCACCAGCAAGGTGTAACAGACAATGTGATGTCTACGCCTTCTTTTTTAAACTTATTTGCACAAGCGGCAGTTTCAGCAACACGACCAATTGTAGTATCAGCCATAACAACCTTTACAGGCTCGCCGTTTGAATAGAAAAGATTTTCTTCAAATAATTTCTTTGCGGCATTAGCCATTGCCCAAACTACAGGCTCTAAGCTCTCACGGAGCTTCATAGGTCCACGTCTGCCGTCAACAACAGGACGTATACCTATTACGGGATAATCGCCTACATATCTGTTTTTTGCCATAATTTTTACCTCCAATAATTAGGGAAAACCCTATTATAAATTTCCATAATTAATTATAGTACAAATAACAATATATTGCAAGAATAAGTTGCTCTGTTTTTTAAAATGCAAAAAAAGTAGCGACAAGTATAAAGCTTGTCGCCGTTTATGTTATATTTCAAATTTTGCCACTCTTACAACTAAGGATTTTCCATATTCAAACGGGCAGGTTTTAACATTAACCTTTCCGTTTTCTTGCTCAAAAGGAATATCCTTTCCGTTGTCAAGCCATGTCATTGTTTTAATTTTTTCATCAAAACTAAAATTTTCTTCAAATACATAGTCGCTAGCAAGAGTAACGTTCATATTTGCCATCATCGGTAAACCGTGAATAAATAAGTAGTAAGTATTACCATCTTTAAGCACAAAATCCTTTGGCTTGTTATCAATTGTAATATCTGTAGGCTTAGGAGTGTGAATAGCTTCGTCGTTAAACTCAACCCATTGACCAATATTTTCAAGCATTGCTCTATCTAAAAGTCTTAATGTACCATCAGGCATAGGACCAACATTAAGCAATAGATTAGAACCAAATCTGCGGCAGGTTGCAAGGTCTTCAAGAATAGTTGCGGCTGATTTAAAGTTAAGGTCATATTTAGCATAGCCCCAATGGTCGCCGAAAACTTGGCACATTTCACTTGCTATATATTTGGGTGAAGTTTCAAGGTTAATAGGTTGTGGTCTGCCACGCTCAAAAGTAACACTATCAAGCTCAATGTGACCTAAAGCGCCTCTTTCGTTAAGACCGGTGTTGTTAATAATCATAGCTTCTGGCTGATGTTTTCTTATAGTGCCGTAAAGCTCATCTTCCTGCCAATCGTCGTTTGGTCTGTCCCACATACCATCAAACCAGATACCGCCGATTTTACCGTAGTTTTTGCAAAGAATCTCAACACTATCACGTAAATATTTTAAATATGTATTGAAATCTTCTTGGTATGATTCCTGATACCAATCAAGCAAAGTGTGATAGAAGAAGGGGATAATGTCATATTTACGGCAAGCATCAACAAATTCACGTATTAAGTCTCTGCCACAAGCGTGCGGTGCATCAAAATCACAAAGGCCACAAGTATCATATAGTGAAAAACCTTCATGATGACGTGTTGTAAGTGTTATGTATTTACAACCGGCTTTTTTAGCGGCTGCAGCTAGTTGGTCAGCCCAATCAGCAACTGGATTAAATTGCTTGTAAAGTGGTTCGTATTCTTCTTTTGGAATTTCACAAACCGATTGAACCCATTCGCCTTTTTCTATAAGACTATAAAGCCCAAAATGAACAAACATACCAAATCCTAATTTTTCAAAATCTTTAATGTACTGTTTAATTATCATAAGTATCACCCACAATATATATTTTCGTTTAATATAACACGAAAAAGAATTTTTTTCAAGTCTATTTTTAAATAACATTTTTTGTTGAATATTATAAAAAAATATAGTATAATATGCTGTAATGGTATAATTGTAATGTTTTTTGTTGCAATTAATTTAGTTTGATTTAGTTTTTAGAAAAAAGAGGTAAAGAAAATGGCTAAAGTTTTTTTATTGGCGCATACGCCTAATCCTGAATACACGGTTGCGGCGGCGGCAAAGCTTTGCTACAGTAGCGCAACTATTACAGGTCTTACTGATAATTTAACAGATGAAAAAGCAGCGTCTTTTGTTGAAATGCTTTCAGAAATAGGTCACGAAAGTCCAATAGAGCACGCCAGCTTTACCTTTGGTATAGAAGGTGTTTCTCGCTCGCTTTTAGCACAGATTACAAGACACAGAATGGCATCATTCTCGGTAAAAAGTCAGCGTTATGTTAGAGAGGGTTGCTTTGAATATGTAACACCACCCGAAATTGCGGCTAACCCTGAAGCTTTGGCTTTATATGAAGAAATTATGGCAGAAGACCAAAAGAGATATGACCGCCTTACAGAAATTTTAAAAGAAAAACATATTAAAACATTTTTAGCAGAGGGTAAGGATGAAAAAACCGCAGAGCGTATGGCTGAGAAAAAGGCTATAGAGGATGCTCGTTTTGTTTTACCAAACTCTTGCGAAACTCAAATGGTTATGACTATGAACGCACGCTCGCTACATAATTTCTTTAAACACCGTTGTTGTGCCAGAGCTCAGTGGGAAATTCAGGATATTGCAAACCAGATGTTAGAGCTTGTTAGCGAGGTTGCTCCTAATTTGTTTAAAAATGCAGGTCCGTCCTGCCTTAACGGACCTTGTCCGGAAGGCAAAATGTCCTGCGGAAAAGCTATGGAAGTAAAAGAATTTTATAAAGGAATTAAAAAAAATGGGTAAGCTTATAGTAATAGAAGGGCTTGATGGTAGTGGTAAATCTACACAGCTTGATTTGCTTTATCAAAATCTTTTAAATAGTGGAATTGACTGTAAATCGGTATCATTTCCTGATTATGAAAATCCATCAAGTACTCTTGTTAAAATGTATCTTGCGGGCGAATTCGGTAAAAAACCGGGTGACGTTAACGCTTTTGCCGCATCTGTGTTTTATGCGGCTGACAGATACGCTTCTTTTAAATCTGCTTGGGGCGAGTATTATAATAACGGTGGCACCGTGGTTGCAGGTAGATACACAACCTCTAATGCAGTACATCAAGCCTCAAAATTGCCCGAAAGCGAGTGGGAAAGTTTTCTTTCTTGGCTATATGATTTTGAATATAATAAAATTCAAATTCCAAAGCCGGATAAGGTGATTTTTCTTGATATGCCGGTTGATGTTTCTCAAAAGCTACTTTCTAACCGATACAACGGTGACGAAAGCAAAAAAGACATTCACGAATGCGATACTGAATATCTTGATCGTTGTCGTAAAGCGGCTGTTTTCACCGCAAAGTTCTCTGATTGGGAGATTATTCCTTGTGCTGAAAACGGCGAAGCACGCACAATTGAAGCTATTTCGAAAGATGTTCTTGATAGTGTTTTAAAACTATACAAATAGGGGATAAATTATGATTTATGTTTTCTTAGCAGATGGTTTTGAAGAATGCGAAGCATTTGCTCCTATAGATATTTTGCGTAGAGCAAATTTTGATGTTAAAACTGTTGGCATTGGTTCAAACACGGTTACCGGTTCACATGGTATTTCTGTTATATGTGATATAACAGCTAACGATGTTGATATTACCCGTGCTGAAGCAATTATTTTACCTGGCGGCATGCCTGGCACAATTAACCTTGAAGAAAGTGCCGATGTGCAAGGCTTTATAGATTATGCCGCAGATAAAAATTTAGTAATTGGTGCTATATGTGCGGCACCATCAATTTTAGGTCATAAGGGTTTGCTAAAGGATAGAAAAGCAACCTGTTTTACAGGCTTTGAAAAAGATTTATTAGGTGCAGAAGTTTTAGAAGTTCCCGTCGTAATAGATGGTAACATTGTAACCGCTTTTGGTGTGGGGGCGGCCTTTGATTTTGGCTTTGCTTTACTTGAAGTTTTAAAAGACGCTGAAGCTGCTAGTAACCTTAAAAAGCAAATGCGCTATACAAAATAATTTTGCGAGGATGTAAAAATGGAAGACAATAAAAACGGTTTTCAAAATTTTTCGGATAATAATGACGACGCTTTTATTATTGGTAAAGGTTTTAATTTAAGCGAAGAAAGCACTACAGTTGCTAACGATAAAAAGAATAAAAAAAGAAAAAAGAAAAACGGCAACGCAGTGGTTAAAAGTTTAATTTGGATTATTTCTATAATTATAGTATCTGTAGGTTTGGCTTTCGGCATAATATATGCAGGTGCTGATTTTATGGGTATTGGCTTTGGCAGAGGCGAAGATACCGAAATGAATATTGAAAAGGGAACACCTGCGGTAAAAGTTGCAGAACAGTTAAAAGAAGCTGGAGCAGTTAAAATTCCTGTTTTATTCCGTTTGTATTCTAAGCTTAACGGTTACGATAGTCAGTTTAAATATGGTTTATATACCTTTAATACTGAAGCCGGTTATGATGCTTTAGCGCAAATGCTTATAAATGAGGGTGCAAAGGCCGAAAGCATTAAAGTTACAATTCCTGAGGGCACGGGCATTAATGATTTTACAAAGAATGTCAATGGCGAAAAGGTAACCGTTCCCGGAATTGCTACTATTCTTGAAAATGCAGGCGTTTGCACTAGAGCTGATTTTATTTCTGCATTAAATGAGGTGGAATTTAAATCTAAATTGCTCAAGAATGTAAATGTTGGAAAAACCTATTATGAGCTAGAGGGTTATCTTTTCCCTGAGACTTATGAGTTTTTCGCTTTTGAGTCTTCTGAGAGTGCCAAGCTTGCAGTTGAAAAAATGATTAGAGAAAGTGAAAAACGTATTACTGAGGCAATGTATAACCGTGCTGACGAGCTTGGTTACAGTATGAATGAAATTTTAACTATGGCCTCTATTATTCAGCTAGAGGCAGGCATTGATGCTAAAACCGCCGAAGCTAAAGAGCGCTTGTCAGACAATATGATGGGTGTTGCAAGTGTATTTTATAACAGAATGAATGCTACTGAAACCGGCGGCACTTTAGGCTCTTCACCAACACTATTTTACGGCGATAGCTTTAAAAGAGATGACGGTAGATACAATACCCAAGCGGATAATGATTTTTCCGCAATTAAAGGTTTGCCACCAGGACCTATTTGCTCACCTGGTCTAGATGCTATTAATGCGGCATTGTATCCTAAAAAATCTGATTATTATTATTTTGTAACCGATAGTTCCGGTAATTTTTATTTCCACAAAACTATAGCAGAACAAAATGCAACTATAGCAAAACTCAAGCAAGGAAAACAATGGATTTATGAATACTTCAATTGATTATATAAAAATACCCGAGCTTTTAGCTCCGGCGGGGGATTTAACAAGATTAAAGGCAGCGGTTGATTACGGCGCCGATGCAGTTTATCTTGCCGGCGAAGAATTTGGTATGCGTACTGCCGCCACTAATTTTGGTGAAGAGGCTTTAAAAGAAGGTATAGAGTATGCACATTCACACGGCGTTAAGGTTCATGTAACTTGTAATACAATTCCACACAATTCCGAAATACCAAGATTACCTGCGTTTCTTGAAAGCTTAAACGAAATCGGTGCCGATGCAATTATAGCGGCAGATTTAGGCACTATTCAAATGGTTAAAAAATATGCCCCGAATTGCGATTTGCATATTTCTGTGCAATCGGGTATTTGTAATTACGAAACTGCTCGTGCTTTTTATGATTTGGGAGCCAAACGTATTGTTTTAGCACGTGAGCTTTCGCTTGAAGAAATTGCTGAAATTAGAGCTAAAACACCAATGGATTTAGAAATAGAAGCTTTTGCTCACGGTGCTATGTGTGTTTCTTTTTCGGCTAGGTGCCTGCTTTCAAGTTATATGACAGGTAGAGACGCTAACAGAGGTGACTGTGCTCAGCCTTGTCGTTGGAGCTATTCTTTAATAGAAGAAAAACGCCCCGGTCAACACTTTGACATTACCGAAACTGAAAAAGGCACGTATATTCTTAATGCTAACGACATGTGCATGGCAGGGCATCTTGATAAAATGACTGCCGCTGGTGTTGATAGTATTAAGCTTGAGGGTAGAGCAAAATCGCATTATTATACCGCTGTTGTTACAAATGCTTATCGTGGTGCGTTAGATTCTTTACAAGCCAATCCGTTCGATTGGAAATGTCCTGATTGGGTTACAGAAGAACTAAATAAAATTAGCCACAGAACCTATTCTACTGGATTTTATTTTGGTACACCTAAGAATTCTCAAACCTATGAAAATGCGGGTTATGTAAGAGATTACGCCGTTGCCGCCATTGTAAGTGGATATGAAGACGGTTGTATTACCGCAATTCTTAAAAATAAATTTTTAAAGGGTCAGGTATTGGATTGTCTTCAGCCTAAATGTGCGCCGATTACAATTGTTGCTGATGAGTTATTCGATGAAAAGGGAAATGCAATTGATAGCGCACCTCATCCAATGATGACTATTAAAATTCCGTATAAAGAACCGTTAGAAGTTGGATCTTTGTTAAGAATGGCAAGTGTATAATTTAAAGAAAAGGCAGATTGTTTTCTGCCTTTTTATATTTGTAAACTCAAATTAAATTCTTGACATTTTTTCATAATGTGTTATAATATTTTTGCGGTAAATACCGCAATAT
>JAZREW010000079.1:0-2718 GCA_045661005.1 Acutalibacteraceae bacterium
CATGCATTCCAACAATGTATTGGTATTAGAGAGATTATTATGCCTGATAGTGTAACAAAAATTGGTTCTAATGCCTTTGCTTCTTGCTTCAATATTAATAATATTGTTCTATCAAATTCAATTACAACTCTTCCGCAAAGAGTTTTCGCTGAATGTAGTATAGAGAATATTGTTATACCAAAATCTGTTACAACAATAGGTGCTAATGCTTTTGCATATGTTTATAATTTTAAAAATGTATATTATCGTGGCACCGAAGCGGAATGGGCTAATATAAGTATAGATGCAGAAAATGAAGATTTGAATTCTGCGAATATCTATAAGATGGGTGATGCTTTATTTAATGGATCATTCTTCTATACCGTAGAAAACGGTGAAGTTATTTTAAATAAGTATGTAGCCGATTATTACAAAGTTGTTGTACCTGCAGAAATAGATGGATTCCCGGTAACAACAATAGGGGATAATTGCTTTACAAGCGATATTTATAAGTTGTATTTGCCTGACAGCATCAAAAAAATCAATGAATATGCATTTTTAGATGCTTCTTATAATCAAATTAACGTTGAAGAAGTTCGTATAACCGATTTGGGCGCTTGGTGCGGTATCGAATTTGAGTTCATGGGCTTAGGCTGTGCTGGCGGATGCAATCCGTTAGCATACGGCGCTGATTTGTATTTGAATGATGAATTAGTTATTTATGCTGAAATACCTTACGGCACCGAAAAAATCGGCAATTTAGCTTTTTACGGTAGCGGTATAGAAACTATTTCAATACCTTCAACTGTTACCTCTATAGGTGACTGTGCTTTCTGTAACTGTTTATGGCTTTTAGAAATTCGTTTTGGTGGTACCAAGGCACAATGGAATGCTATAGTAAACGGTAACGATAATGAATTTGTTTACTCAAGCATTAATCTTTATTTTGAAGGCGCTGAAGAAAAAGTAGATTTTGAATACACCGTAACAGGTGGCGAAGTTACCATTAATAAGTATATTGGTACAGATTCAGAGGTTTTTGTACCGTCTGTTATAGATGGTTGCCCTGTAACTGCTATAGATATTACTGCTGTTCCTAGTGTTAGTATAAATAAAATGTTTATACCAAGCAGTATTAAGCGCATGAAATTATCGGTTTATCAAACTTTCACTATTAATGAAATTCATATAACTGATTTAGCCGCTTGGTGTAATATTAATTTCGAATCTGTTGGTTCAAGCGTTACTATGGGTGCTAACCCACTAACTATTGGTGCGGCGCTTTATTTGAACGGCGAACTAGTAGAGCATGCGGTTATACCAGAGGGTGTAAGTAACATTGGTGCTCGTGCTTTTGCAGGTTATGGCTGGCTTAAAACTATTACTATACCCGCATCTGTTATCTATATCGATGTAGCGTCATTCTATGCTTGTAATTCACTTACAGATATATATTATGGCGGTACTCAAGCAGAGTGGAATGCTATTGCTATTAGCACCTATAATGATTCATTTACTAATGCAACCATTCATTTTGCCCATTGCGATTGCGAGTTTGGTGATTGGCAGGTTCGTGTAGCGCCAACCTGTACTACCGAGGGTGAAAAATATAGAGTTTGCTCTAAGTGCGGTGCCGAAGAAACCGAAATTATCGAGGCTTTACAGTCAAATCACAATTTTGTTAATAACGTTTGCACTGGTTGTAAGGTTATATCTGAAAGTGCTTTAACCTACTCTGTAACAGACGGAGTGGCAACTATTACTGGTTGCGATACTTCTGTTTCGGGTGATGTTGTTATACCATCTACTCTTGGTGGTTACCCTGTTACAGTTATAGGTGATTATGCATTTGAAGATTGCAGGGCATTAACATCTGTAGTAATACCTTACGGTGTTTTAAGTATAGGCGAAGCTGCTTTTTGTTACTGTGAGTCGATAGCTTCAGTAACAATACCAAACAGTGTTACAAGTTTAGGTATGGGAGCATTTTTGGCTTGCGTTGCACTAACTTCTGTAACAATACCTGAAAGCGTTTCAAGCATAGCTAATTCGGTATTTAGCGGTTGTTTTTCGTTAACAGATATATTTGTTGATTCTGAAAATGAAAATTATTTATCTGAAAACGGTGTTCTGTTTAATAAAAATAAAACTGTTATTATTTGCTACCCCGCAGGTAAAACAGAAAGCACTTATTATATCCCTGAAAGTGTTGTAAGAATTCATGTTCAAGCTTTTTCAAATGCTAGTTTGTTAACTGAAGTAATAATTCCTGGCGGTGTTACTTATATTGGTCCTAGTGCATTTAGTAGTTGTAGCAGTTTAGCATCTATTGTAATACCAGATAGTGTTACAACTATTGCAGAAATGGCATTTATGGGTTGTCGCTCGTTAACATCTATTGCAATACCTGAGGGTGTTACAACTATAGGTATGCGAACATTTTATGCTTGTTCTTCGTTAACAGAGATTACAATTCCTGTAACTGTTACAAGTATAGAATTAATGGCGTTCCGTGGTTGTTATTTACTTAGCGATGTATATTACAACGGTACTCCAAATCAATGGAAGAATATAAGTATTGTTGCTAATGGGAACGATGCTTTATCTACTGCAACCATTCATTTTGCTGATTGTAATTGTGAGTTTGGTGATTGGCAGGTTCGCACAGAACCCACCTGTAATTCAGAGGGTGAAAAATACAGAGTTTGCTCTTTGTGCGGTGCCGAAGAAACCGAGGTT
>JAZREW010000080.1:0-2457 GCA_045661005.1 Acutalibacteraceae bacterium
GAAAGTGCGGGTAGTAAGCATAAGGTGTGTTATGTTTGTGATTCTTTAATGCCAGCTGAAGAAATTGCACCGTTAGGTCATAATCTTAATGGTTGGTATACATATGTTTCTGCTAAATGTACCGAAGACGGTATTGAAAGAAATGATTGTACACGCTGTGATTATTACGAAGAAAGAGCTATTGCAGCACACGGACATTTAATTTACAGATATTTCTATCGTTGTAATCATACACCTACTGAAAATGAAAATGAAAAATATATTAACAGATTAGACAAAATATCCGAGTGTTATTATTGTGACTATCAGGATATTGAGTATAATGTAAGCTACGACCAATACAATATGGTTTCTAATGTTTTAGCACCAAATTGTACTGAACAGGGTTACACATATCACAGATGTCCGATTTGTTGGCTAGAGTATGAGGATAGCTTTGTTCCTGCACTTGGACATGAATATAGTTCAGTAGTAACCGAGCCTACATACTTTGCACAGGGTTATACAACATACACTTGCGATGTTTGCGGTCATAGCTATGTTGACAATTATGTAGATGCTCTTGAAAGAACAGATATTTCATCGCTTGTATTCGATTTAGAGTATAACCACGCTTACTATAAGGGCGTAGCACTTACTCCAAGTGTTAAATATTACGATGAAAACGGTCTGTTAAGCACCCTTGGTAATGAATTTACTGTTGAATATTTTAACAATAATAAGGTAGGTACTGCTACTGTTGTTGTTACAGGTGTTAACAAATATGTTGGTACTAAAGAGTTATACTTCGATATTACCTATGAAGTAGTACCTGAAAAGATTTTGAATGTTATAGCAATTGGTGAAATTGGAAAGATTTCGCTTTCTTGGGCTCAGTCTGCTGAGTATAACACCAATAAATATAATATTTACAGAAAATCTGAAACAGACAGCGAATTTGTACTTATAAAAACTATTAGCGGTAGAAATAATACCTCATTTGTGGATAATACTGCCCAAAGAGAAAAGACATATTATTACTACGTAACCGGTGTTGGTCTATACGGCGCCGAAAGTGAAGCTTCGGCTATTGTTTCCAGTATGGTTCAAATTGACCATGAGGCTCCAACAATATTAAAGGTTAATCCATCAACAGGCTCGGTAATTTCCGGCAATATGACACTTTCTACAAAAGCTACTGATAATATCGGCGTAGTTAAAGCTGATTATTACTACTCAGTAGACAATGGCGTAAGTTGGATTCATATTGGCTCTACAACAAATAGTGCATTAAGCGTTCTATTTGATTCTACATTGGTATCAGGTACAAGTGTTAAAATTAAGATAACCGCATCTGATGCTGAGGGTAATGTTAGTAACGATTATATTGTAGATTACTATGTTGATAATATTGGTCCTGATAAGGTAACAGGTCTAGCGGCTACCAGTCTTTCTTCTAAGCTTACTATAACTTGGGATGACGTACTAGCTAACGATGCTGCGTACTTTATTCTTAAGGTTAAAGAAAACGGCGCTTGGAAGGTTGTTGCTACCAATATCACAACAAAGGGTTATACAATTACAGGCCTAGAGGCTGATACAGAATATACATTTATAGTTGCTTGTGTTGACGTATACGGCAACGTTGGTGAATATTCTGATGAGTTTGTTGCAAAAACAGCAGGGGATATAACCGCTCCTGTAATCACAAGTCAAAGTCCGGCTCCTTCTAGATACAATAGCGTTATTACATTCTCAGCTACAGCTAAGGATGATTGCGATATTGCATCTATTGAAATTCAGGTTTCTACCGACCTTAACAGCTGGATTACTATAAGCAAAAAAGAATTTACCGAAAAGAATTATTCACGCTCTTATTCATATACCATAGATTTATCACCATATTTAGATGGTAGCATTTATGTAAGAGCAATTGCTACTGACTTCTCAGGCAATGTAAGTGATACAAGTGCTTCTGCACCTTATAATGAGTATGTGGTTGACAGAACTGCACCGTTTGCACCAACTGACATTGCCGCTAACGGAAATGACGGTTATATTACTGTTTCTTGGTCAATAGGCGGTGAAGCAGACCTTGGTAGATACTTTGTCTACAGAGCTACTTCTGTAGATGGCGAGTATATTCTCATTGCTTCTAACCTTTCTTCACGTAACTACCATGACCGTAACGTTGAAAGTGGTATAGAGTATTTCTATAAGGTTAGAGTTAATGACACTTGCGGAAATATGAGTGAATATTCAAATGTTGTATCAGCTTCTGTTATAGCCGATACAAAGATTCCTGAAATCACAAGTATTTCTACATCTTTCGAGCAGAAAATCAGCAACAACAAGCACACAATAGTGGTTTCTGCTACTGATAACAACAAGCTTTCTTATGTTGTTGTTGAGTATTACACATCTAAAAACGCACAGTATACTCAGCTTGTAAAGAAAGAAAGTCGGAGGCCAAGCGGT
>JAZREW010000081.1:0-3399 GCA_045661005.1 Acutalibacteraceae bacterium
TTTCTCGTGTGCCTACGGTAAGAAGTCTTGTGTATCCCGGGTTTCCAACCGATGCAGGACCATTAATTATTGCTTTGCTTACGGTTTCAAACGGAACATCGGTTTTTGTGGAAAACATATTTGAAAACAGGTACAGATATATTGATGAGCTTAAACGCTTAGGTGCAAAAATCAAAACCGAAGGCAAAATTGCGGTGATTGAAGGAACAAAAGAGCTTTCGGGTGCGGGTTGCAAAGCAACCGATCTTCGTGGTGGCGCCGCTTTGGTGTGCGCAGGTCTTGCCGCTAAGGGTGTGACTCGTGTGAGCGAAATTCAGCATATCAAACGTGGGTATGATGATATAGTGGGTAACTTAAATCAACTTGGTGCACAGATAGAATATAAATAAAGGAATGATTTTTTGAAAAAAACACAGGTTCAAGACGAATTTATACGTAAACGTATAGAACGTCAAAAAAGAATCAGAAAACGAAGAATGTTGTTTGGCTTCTTCTTTTTCATAATATTATCAATATGTGTTGCTATAGTTCTATCTTTTACTGTGTTTTTTCCAATAGAGAATTTAACTGCAACAGGTAGCGCAATATATACCGATAAGGAAATATTATCATCTGCCGGCATAAAAAAAGGCGATAATTTATTAGCAATTAGTGAAAAAGCGGTACTTAACCAACTTAAGAAAAAATTACCTTATATTGAAACGGTAGAGTTTGAAAAAACCTTGCCGTCAACCTTAAAGGTGAAGGTATCGGATGCAGAAGAATTTGCGGCTTACAGTAAAAAGGATGTTTACTATACGGTAAGCGAAAGCGGTTGGGTGTTGAAAAAAGATACTGTAGCGCCCGAAAATATATATGTAGTGCTTGGTGTAGATGTTGAATGTAAGGTTGGCACGCAAATAATATTTAAAGATGAAGAAACCGCAACGCTTGTGAAAGAAATTTCAAAAAGCTTACTTGCAAACGAGATGCATATTGACTATATCGATGTTACAGATAAGGTATCTATCTATATTGGTGTAGACGATAGGTTTACAGTAGAGCTTGGAACTTCTAACTTTATAAATGAAAAAATTAATCATTTGGCGGGCATGATTGAAAAAATTCCCGAAGAAAATAGGGGAAAAATCAATTTAAGTATGTGGACAACTGACAATACTCAGGGTACTTTTAAGGCCGAAAATGCTCAATAAATAAAAAATTACAATTTTGTAACAAAAAGTATTGAAATTTCAAAAGAGATGTGTTATCATCATTCAATGAAAAAATCGGTTGCTTGGCAGGCATAATTTAGAGAATCCCCGAAGAAAAAAGGAGAAAACTCGATTTAAGTATGTGGACAACTGACAATACTTAGGGTACTTTTAGGGCTAAAAATGCTCAAAAAATAAAAAATTACAATTTTGTAACAAAAGTATTGAAATTTTAAAAAATATATGTTATTATCATTGTATATGTACGTAACAAAAAGAAATTTTACATAAATACGGAGGAATTTAAAATGCAATTTGAAGTAGCAGAAGAACAGGTAAACGTAGTTCAGATTAAAGTAGTAGGTGTAGGTGGCGGCGGCGGTAACGCTATTAACCGCATGGTTGACGCCGGCGTTCGTGGCGTTGAGTTTGTAGCTGTAAATACAGATAAGGCTGCTCTTATTAAATCTAAAGCTAGCCAAAGAATACAGATTGGTGATAAAACAACAGCAGGTATGGGTGCCGGCGGTAACCCAGATAACGGTCGTGCTGCAGCTGAGGAATCTAAGGATGAAATCGCTGCTGCTATTCGTGATGCTGATATGATTTTCATCACTGCAGGTATGGGTGGCGGAACAGGTACAGGTGCTGCTCCTGTTGTTGCTGCAATCGCTAGAGAGCTTGGCATTCTTACGGTAGGTATTGTAACAAAGCCTTTTGCTTTTGAAGGTAAAAAGCGTATGACACAGGCTGAGTCAGGTATTGCCGCTTTACGTGAGCATGTTGATAGCCTTGTTGTAATTCCTAACGAGCGTCTTAAGTTCGTTTCTGAACAGAAGATCACATTCAAGAACGCATTCGATATTGCTGATGATGTTCTCCGTCAGGGTGTACAGACCATTTCTGAGCTTATCAATGTTACAGCACTCGTTAACCTTGACTTTGCTGACGTTAAGTCTATCATGGCAAATGCAGGCTATGCTCATATGGGTGTTGGCGTTGCTACTGGTCGTGATAAGGCTGAACAGGCTGCACGTATGGCTATTAACAGCCCACTTATTGAAACTTCAATGGATAATGCACGTGGTGTAATTATTAGCATCACCGGTTCTGACGATATCGGTCTTGAAGAAGTTGAACTTGCATCTTCTATCATTTCTGATATGGCTCATCCTGATGCTACAATCATTTGGGGTGCTCAGCTTGATGATACTCTTGAAGATACAATCCGTGTAACAGTTGTAGCTACTGGTCTTGGCGACGATAAGAAGGAAGAAGCAGGCGATTTTTCAGCTTTCTTCAACGCTTCTAATGATGATGACGAAACCTATGGCGATGTTATGAGCTTCTTTAAGAAGGACTAATTAACTGAAAATAAATTACGGCTTGAGGCTCTATTTTGAGTTTCAAGCCTTTTTTATGATTTATTTAAAAAAATACTTGCAAATTGGAAAGCTTTGTGGTAAAATATATCAGCTATTGAAAAGATAGTAAATAAAAACACACATTCCGTTAGGCGTCGGGGAGGTGTCGGCTTGTGTTTTAGCCGATTTCCGAAGACAAAACGGGATGGAGGAAAAACCTCAGGAGGAAAAAGAAATGGCAGTAGTATCAATGAAACAACTTCTTGAAGCTGGCGTTCATTTTGGACATCAGACCAGACGTTGGAACCCGAAAATGTCTGAGTACATTTTCACAGAACGTAACGGAATTCACATTATCGACCTTCAGAAAACCGTTAAGAAACTTAACGAGGCTTATATGTTCGTTCGTGACATTGCAGCTGAGGGCGGCGACATTCTGTTCGTAGGAACTAAAAAACAGGCTCAGGATTCAGTTAAGGAAGAAGCAGAGCATTGCGGTATGCCTTATGTTAACGCTCGTTGGCTCGGCGGTATGCTCACAAACTTCTCAACAATCCGTACAAGAATTGCTCGTTTAAATCAGCTCCGCAATATGCGTGATGACGGTACTTTCGAGCTTTTACCTAAGAAAGAAGTTATTAAGCTTAACCTTGAAATTGAAAAGCTTGAGAAATTCTTAGGCGGTATTCAAGAAATGAAGAAGACCCCTGGTGCTCTCTTCATTGTTGACCCACGTAAAGAAAGAATTGCAGTTGCAGAAGCTAAGAAACTCGGTATCCCGATCGTAGCTATTGTTGACACCAACTGTGATCCCGATGAAATTGATGCTGTTATCCCAGGTA
>JAZREW010000082.1:0-3656 GCA_045661005.1 Acutalibacteraceae bacterium
CATCGATGCAGGTGCTAAGAAGGTTGTTATCTCTGCTCCCGCAGGTTCTGACCTTAAGACTATCGTTTACAGCGTAAATGAAGATACTCTTACTGCTGATGATACTATCATCTCTGCTGCATCTTGCACAACAAACTGTCTCGCTCCTATGGCTGATACTTTAAATAAGTATGCTCCAATTCAGAGCGGTATCATGACAACTGTTCACGCTTGGACAGGTGACCAGATGGTACTTGATGGTCCTCACAGAAAGGGTGACCTTCGTCGTGCACGTGCTGCTGCTTGCAACATCGTTCCTAACTCAACTGGTGCTGCTAAGGCTATTGGTCTTGTAATTCCTGAGCTTAACGGCAAGCTCATCGGTTCTGCTCAGCGTGTTCCTGTTCCTACAGGTTCTACAACTCTTCTTGTAGCAGTTGTTAAGGGTAAGGACGTTACTAAGGAAGGCATCAACGCTGCTATGAAGGCTGCTTCAAGTGCATCTTTCGGTTATACTGAAGAAGAGCTCGTTTCTTCTGACATTATCGGTATCACCTATGGTTCATTGTTCGATGCTACTCAGACAATGGTAACTAAGATTGATGACGATACTTATCAGGTACAGGTTGTTTCTTGGTACGATAACGAGAACAGCTACACAAGCCAGATGGTTCGTACAATTAAGTACTTTGCTGAAATCTAATTAGTTTAACACTAATAATTAAAGGGCTGACCAATTGGTCAGCCCTTTTTGTATACCGTAAATTAAAAAAGATTAAAAATCAAATTACATATCCGCCGTTAATTCCTAAAATTTGACCGGTTATGTAATCAGCTTTGTCAGAAGCTAAAAATTCTATAGCGGCGGCAATTTCATCTGCACTACCCATACGACCAAGTGGAATATCGCTTACAAAGTCGCTTAATTCTTCAATGGTTAGGTTAGAATTCATACTGGTTTCAATAAGCCCCGGTGCTATTGCATTAACGGTTATGCCACTTGGTGCTAATTCCTTGGCTAATGCCTTTGTTAAACCAATAACGCCCGCCTTTGCGGCAGAATATGCCACCTCGCAAGACGCACCAACCTGACCCCACATAGAAGAAATGTTAATAATTTTACCTGATTGGCGGCTAACCATTGAGGGTATTACTGATTTACAACAGTTAAATACACCTTTAAGATTAACGTCTATAATATTATCAAAATCAATTTCATCTGTGTCAGTAATTAAGCCTTGATAAGCAATTGCGGCATTGTTAACAAGTATATCAAGACTGCCAAATTTATAAAGCGTTTCTTTAACCATAAGGTCAACTTCAAGCTTGTTCGCAACATTTGCTTTCTGTGTCATTACAGAAAATCCGTTTGAGGCAAGAGAGCGGCTTAGCAGGGAAGCAGACTCGTATGAGTTGTTGTAGTTAATAACTACATTATAACCTTTTTGTGCAAACAGAATTGCAGTTGCAGCGCCTATTCCTTTTGATGAACCTGTAATAAGTACGGTTTTGCTCATTATAATCTCCGTTCTGTCGCAAGGCGACAAGTTTTTTTAGTAAAGTGTAGTAATAAAATAATAAGTGCTTGTCTAATTTTTGACAAGCGTAAATATGAATTGACCGAAAACAATTACAATTGTTTTGAGCACTTATGATTATAACATAAAATATAAAAAAATAAAAGTAATTTTTTACAATAATTTGGGTTTGTAAAGACGGGGGATGCGCATATATAGTATTGTTTACATAAACAGTTTACATAACAACAAAATGCTAGAAAATTATGGTTGACATAATTTTAAAAATGTAGTATAACTATATTAGTAATTCTTTATATTTGCCATAAAAATTAGCTTCCGAAAAAACGGCGGCTGTTTTTTTGTCGCACGTCGCTAGGTTTACATAAAATTAAAGATGTCAATATTTTGTATTCGTTTAACCATAATATACAAAATGTTGAATTTGTATTTTTAATGCAAATGTAAGAATATCTTGTCCTAACTTTGCATATTATTCTCTGGAAAGGGAATGGTATTATGCATTACGGAACAGTTCTTAAATTGCGTGGCTACAAAAGCTTTTTTTCGTTTTTACAAAATAACTATTGGTTGTTAATTTCAGCCACGTTTTTTGTTGTTGGTTTGGCTTTTGGTGTTTTTAGTTTTGGTAAATATACTTTAGTGCTAGAATGGTCTAAAGATTTTATAAGCGAATTTATAGTTTTACGAAGTAGCAGTAGCTTTTTAAAGGTTGTTGTTGATTCTTTTCTAAGCTCAATGCTGTTTATTGTACTGATTTTTATATGCGGTACTTCGTTGTTTGGCTTGGGGTTGGTTCCCGTTTTTGTAACCGTTCGTGGCTTTTTGTATGGCAGTGTAACGGCTTTGCTTTATTCTGAGTATTCGCTTAAAGGTATAGCATTTCATGCGGTTTTGGTAATGCCGTCGGCTGTGTTTTTTATAATAGCATTAATTATAGCGGCGGTTGAATCTATAAGATTTTCCTTTGTTTTTTCAAGGCTTACTTTGCCGAATAGTATGCCTGTAAATCTTTCGGTTAATTTTAAAAGATATTGCTACAAATATCTTCTATTGTGTATTTTAATTTTGTTATCTGCCGTGGCGGATGCATTAATTTCTTGTAATTTTTTAAGCAAATTCAGCTTATAGAAGTAAAAAAAGGGAGGTGCAATATGAGAGATTATATCGATATTTTTAAGGCTTATCTTTATAACGAGAAAAAGTCTTCGAGCAATACAATAGAATCGTACATAAGAGATATTAATCAGTTTGTTTCATACTGCACTTCTAAGAATATAGAAGATACTGCCAAAGCAGATTCAAAGCTTATTAGGGATTATATAGAGCAGCTTTCTACAATAGGCAAGTCAAACGCTACAAAATCACGTATAGTGGCATCCTTGCGTTGTTATTATCGTTTTCTGTTAAGCAAGGGCTTAGCAAACGCAAACCCTGTAGAAAATATTAAAATTGAAAAGTTAGAAAAAAAACTCCCCGGTGTGCTTGACTCTAACGAAATTGTGTTGTTGCTTTCTCAGCCTGATAGTGCCGATTATAAAGGAATAAGGGACAAGGCTATGCTTGAACTTTTATACGCTACGGGTATTAAGGTTTCAGAGCTGATAGATTTAACGGTTACAGATATTAATTTACAAATAGGAATTCTTCATTTACGAAATGATAAAAAGGAGCGTATAATTCCTATTTATCCTGCGGCGGTAAAAAGCGTTGCAGATTATCTTGTAAATGTAAGACCTGCTATAGTGCTTGAAGAAAATGAGGATAGACTGTTCACTAATATGACAGGGCACCATATGTCAAGACAAGGTTTTTGGAAAATTATAAAACACTATGCCGAAATGGCGGGTATAAATAAAGAAATTACCCCTCATACGTTGAGACATTCATTTGCTGCACATTTGTTAGAAAACGGTGCCAAACTTTCGGATATTAAAGAGATGCTAGGCCATTCAGATATTTCTTCAACACAGGTATATGCACATTTGATGAAGAGTAAATACACAGCGGCGTATGCAAAGTTTCATCCGTTGGCAAAATAAATATATCATTGAATTTTAAAGGTCGGATTTCCCGACCTTTTTTGTATAACGAAAACCACACGCTAAGCGTGTGGTTCCAAAGAGGCTTTTGCCGGTG
>JAZREW010000083.1:0-5519 GCA_045661005.1 Acutalibacteraceae bacterium
ACATTGGCAGAAGCAGACAATCAAAGAACGCTAGAACGCTGTACGCTATTGCTATAGATTTGGACGGCATAACAGAAGAGCATTATCTTGTAGATTTGTTTCATCAAATAGAGATAGGATATTTGCCGAAGCCTACATACATTGTTTGGAGCGGCACCGGAGTACACTTATACTATCAGCTAGAGCAGCCGCTTCCTTGTTTTCCTAATATAACAAAGCAGCTGACAGAGCTAAAAAATGCTTTAACTCTGCGTATCTGGAATGGTTATGTTTCATCGTTGAGTGAAAAACCGCAGATAGAAAGTTTATTCCAGGGCTTTAGATTAGTTGGCGGTATTACAAAAGGCGGCAGCCGCACAAGAGCTTATATTACAGGAGAGCCTGTAAGTATAGAGTATCTAAATGAGTATGTACCAAAAGAAAGCCGTGTAGTAGAGTATACATACAAGAGCAATTTGACATTGAAGAAAGCTGCTGCTAAATATCCAGATTGGTATGAAAAGCGTATAGTAAATAAGCAGCCAAGAGGAACATGGCAAGCAAAGAAAGCTGTTTATGATTGGTGGCTTGATAAGCTGCATGGAAATATTAAGGTAGGACACAGATACTATGGTATAATGGTGCTTGCTATCTATGCAAAAAAATGCGGCGTTGATAGAGAAACACTTGAAGAAGATGCTTTTGGATTGATTGCTGAAATGGACGAGCTAACAATAGAAGAAGATAATCATTTTACAAGAGAAGATGTATTTAGTGCTTTAGAGATGTATAACGATAACTATATTACATTTCCTATTGATAGCATTACAGCATTGACAGCAATACCGATTGAGAAGAACAAACGAAACGGAAGAAAGCAAGATTTGCATTTGAAACTAGCCAGAAGCAATAAAGCTATTCTAAAAGAAGCGGGAGAGCTTGTTGCAGAGGGCAGACCAAGCAAAAAAGATACTGTTATAATGTGGCGGCGTATGAATGAAAACGGCACTATCGCAGAGTGCATGGAAGAAACAGGCGTAAGCCGCAGCACAGCGTACAAATATTGGAATGGAGCAGAAGAACATGAGTGATTTTACAGTAAAAGAAATAGCTGATATACTGAAAGTATCAAAAACAACAGTACAGAAAGCCATTAAAGCTGCTGACATTTCTTTTGATTACATTGAGCGAAACAGACAGTATTACAGCATGGAAAAGACACGCCAGATCGTGTTAAGCATAAGAGAAGATTTTGACTTTTCACTATTGGAAAGCGAACTCGCAAACTCGCAAACTGAAACTGAAAACTCACAAACTAATACCGAAAACCAAAGTGGCAACTCGCAAACCCAAACCGAAAAACCGCAAACCGAAACTGAAAACTCGCCAACTGAAAACAGGGAAGAGATAGCAGCATTGCATAGGTTGATTGATTTGGTGCAGCAGCAGCTAGCCGAAAAGGATAAACAGCTTGCCGTAAAGGATAAACAAATACAAGATTTGTCTGATCGTCTTGCTGAAGCTATGCAGCTGACACACGGACAGCAATATATAGCTGCTGCCGATAGAGTTATGCAGCTGAAAGAAAGCCAGCACACGGAAGAAGAAACAGTAGTAGTTTCTCCCGCTCCCGCCGGCACAGAGCAGAAAGTAGAAAACCCGCTCGCAGCTGAAAACCCGCCACAGAAAAAAGGTTTGTGGGCTAGATTATTTGGAAAATAAGAGGTATTTAATACTATGGATAAATTAGATATTAGCCCCGCCGTAAAATGGGCGGGCGGTAAAAGGCAGCTGCTTGATAGAATAATTGAGCGTATGCCAGAGAGTTATAACCATTATTTTGAGCCGTTTGTAGGTGGTGGAGCTGTTTTATTTGGATTGCAGCCAGAAGCCGCCACAGTAAACGATATTAACGGAGAGCTTATAAACCTTTACCAGACTATCAAAGAACAGCCAGAGGGCTTTATGGAGCAGCTAGCGGCTTTAGATAGTGTGAATTGTGATAAGGAATATTATTATAAGCAGCGTGAACGATACAACGAGAAAATCAAAGCAGGGGAGCATGATGTAGAGCTTGCAGCTTTATTTGTATGGCTTAATAAGCATTGCTTTAATGGCTTGTATAGAGTAAATAGACATGGGCTTTTCAATGTACCATACAACAATAAAAACGGCAGCACCCGCTCCGCCGACAATGATAATATTGCAGCAATGGCTAGTTTCCTGCAGAGAGTTAAAATAATGCAGGGAGATTTTGAAGCTAGCGTAGCAGAAGCACAAGCAGGAGATTTTATTTTCTTTGATAGCCCCTATGCACCGCTTAATGCAACATCTTTTGAGGACTATACAAAAGAGGGATTTGCAGAAGAAGAGCATAGAAGATTAGCAGAACTTTACAAAGCACTTGATAAAAAGGGCTGCTATTGTATGCTGACAAATCACGATGTACCGCTGATAAGAGAACTGTACGCAGATTTTAATATTGAAGTGGTAGAGGTTAAGAGGTTAATAAACAGAAATGCAAACGCAAGAACAGGAACAGAGGTTATTATTACAAATTACCAATAGAGATAATGCGTTTTATGAGTGCGGCAAGGGTATCTTAATACATGATGATACCTTTGCTGCATTATCACAAATGCAGAGTGAAAGTATTGATTTAATATTTGCAGACCCGCCGTATTTTCTTTCTAACGATGGTATTACTTGCTCTTCTGGAAGAATGGTAAGCGTTAATAAGGGAGAATGGGATAGCAATTATACATTGCAGCAGAAGCACGACTTTAATAAAAGGTGGCTAGCAGAGTGCTACAGAGTATTAAAACCCTCTGGCACTATCTTTATAAGCGGTACGCTGCATAATATCTATTCTATTGGCATGGCACTAGAAGAAAATAACTTTAAGATACTTAATAATATCACATGGCAGAAAACAAACCCGCCGCCCAATTTGGCTTGTAAGTGCTTTACACACAGTACAGAAACAATATTATGGGCTAAAAAGAACATCAAGAAAGCAAAGCCGGTATTTAATTATGCTGCAATGAAAGAGCAGAACGGCGGCAAACAAATGAAAGATGTATGGCAGGGAGCTTTAACGCCAAAAAAAGAGAAGAAACACGGAAAGCACCCAACACAAAAACCGCTGTATCTTCTGGATAGAATTATAGAAGCCGCCACAATGCAAGGCTTTATTGTTTTAGATCCATTTGTGGGTAGTGGTACAACAGCTGTATCAGCTGCTAATCACGGCTGCTACTTCATTGGAATAGATAATTCTTTAGAGTATCTAGAGATAGCCAAAAGCAGAATAGAAAATGAGGTAATGTAAAATGAGGGACTTCAACGCATGGTTAGGAAAGTTTCGTGATAGTATAGCAAGCTATGACTATTACATAGACTTCCAGAAAGTATTTAGAAATGTAGAGCAAATGAAAGTAGAATTAAATATTCTTAATTCATTGATTGGCTCAAAGACTATTGAAGAAGATTTTGAAAAGCTAGTTGTACGCTATCCAGAAGTGCTAAAGTGTATTCCGCTGCTGCTTGCGGTTAGACAGATGGAGATACAGGCACAGGACGAAAACGGATCGTATATTTACAACTTCAAAAAGCCTAATCAAACAGTAGAGCAATACAAGTATTTTATGCGTAAAACAGGGCTTTTTGATTTGATAGCAAACCACATTATCAATAATCTATTTGATTATACTACAGGCGTTGAAGCCGGATTAGATAGCAACGGCAGAAAAAACCGTGGTGGCGATTTGATGGAAGATTTAGTAGAGGGATTTATTAAACGCTCTTCTGTCAAAGAGTATTACAAGGAAATGTATATCCATGAAATAACAGATAGATGGGGTATTGATTTATCTGCAATTTCTAATCAAGGCAAAACAGAAAAGCGTTTTGACTTTGTAGTAAAGACCGATAGCATGATTTATGGCATTGAAACGAACTTTTATGCAAGCGGCGGCAGCAAGCTAAATGAAACAGCCAGAAGCTATAAAAACCTTGCAACAGAGGTTAATACTATCAATGGCTTTACATTTGTATGGTTTACTGATGGTAAAGGGTGGCAGACAGCTAGACATAATCTAGAAGAAACATTTGATGTATTGGAAACGCTATACAGCATTGACGATCTAGAGAATGGTATTATTGACAGAGTATTTATTTAATACAGCTATCTAGACAAAAGCAAATAATGATTGTATAATAAGCAAAAGCCAATAGAGAGGAGTTAATTTCAAATGGCAGCATACAAACTTAATACCGAAAAGAAAACCATTACTATTGATGATAGCGTAAAGGCTACAGCCGCAGAAGAAAAAGACATTGCTCTTTATGTGGCAGCAGGTTATGTTATCAAGCACAAATCCAAGAAGAGAGCAGCCAACGCAGCCAAGAGAGCAGACGGCTTAAGCAATGCAGACATTGAAAAGGCACTTGCTGGCAATAAAGAAGCCCTTGCAGAGTATAAGAAAATCAAGGCTACAAAGGGCAAAGGCGGCGGCTTCTTCGCTGCGAAGAAGTGGTACATGGATAATCACGCAACTAAATAAAGTAAATTACTACAAAACGCCGCTGCCGCTTCTATGCAGCGGCGTTTTATCTATTTGTAAAAGCAGAGTATACTTGTAATTGACAATGAAAAACAGCGATCTTTTGTAAAATACAAGTTGAAAAAACATTTATTTTACAAATTGTAAAGAAACTCTTGACTTTGATTTTACATTGTGCTATTATAATACCAGAAGATAAGCACATGATAAACAAACAAAAGGAGTTTATAATACAATGAAAGTAGCGTATGTAAGAGTTAGCACAGCAGAGCAAAACGAAGCTAGACAGGTTGAAGCCCTGCAAGCACACGGCATTGAAAAATGGTTTACGGAGAAAATCAGCGGTAAGGACGCTAATAGACCGAAGCTGCAAGAAATGCTTGATTTCGTGAGAGAGGGAGATACAATTTACATTCACGATTTCAGCCGACTTGCACGAAGCACCAAAGACCTTTTGGAGATTATAGAGCAGCTGCAAGCTAAAAAAGTAAATCTGGTAAGCAACAAAGAAGCTCTTGACACAGGAACCCCTACAGGAAAACTTATGCTGACAGTGATTGCAGCCATTAACGAGTTTGAAAGACAGAACTTGCTTGAAAGACAGAGAGAGGGCATAGAGATAGCCAAGAGAGAGGGCAAGTTTAGAGGGGGTCAGGTTAAGCAGATTGAAGAAGCAGCTTTTATGGCAGCTTATGAGAGATACCAGAAGAGAGAAATTACAAAGACAGAGTTTGCGGCAATGCTAAAAATCAGCAGACCGACACTTGATAAGCTGCTAAAGGAAAGAGGACTATAAAAGCCGTGGGCGGGGGCTGCTGCCATGCAGCCCTATAGCCCCGCTTTAGAAAGGCGGGAAAAAGATGGATAAATTACCAAAGAAACTAACTGATAAAACCACGCATTATGAAGCTCTAACTCTGGAAGAAGAATACATAAGAGCGGTTAAAGCTATTGTAAAGGCACAAGAAGAACGCA
>JAZREW010000084.1:0-5858 GCA_045661005.1 Acutalibacteraceae bacterium
AAGCGCACATGTTCTACCATCTAGGTTCGCTTTATGAAAAGCTTGGCGAAACCGAAAAGGCTAAAAAAGCATTTGAAGAGGCTTCAATCTACAAGGCTGCTGTTTCTGAAATTTCACTTTTCAGGGCACTTGCACTTAAAAAGTTGGGCAACGAAGAAGAGGCTAACAGGGTACTTAACGAAATGTTATCTGTAGCTGAAAACTTTATTGTTAACAAAGATTTAAGAACATATTACGGTGTAGGTTCACCTTCGCCAATGCCATTTGAATACAACATTGAAAAGAATAATCTTACCGATGGTTATATTCTTAAAGCGTTTGCTTTACTAGGCTTTGATAAGAAAGCAGAAGCTGAAAGTGCTATAGAAAAGGCAAGAAAACTTAATCCTTATGATTTTAGAATTTTCAGCTTTGACATTGTGAAATGATGTGCTATAATACATATACCATTGAAAGTCCAAACAAAAGATGGCGTGCAGAAATTTCTGCACGCCTTGGGGCTAATATAACCAAATTACAGTTTGATAATCAAGATGTGCTTGCTCCGTTAGATTCTGAAAAACAGCTTGAAGAAAATCCGTTTATAATTGGTAGTCCTATGCTTTTGCCGGCAAACAGAACCCATAAAGGTGAGTTTGCTTTTCAAGGCAAAAACTATAAACTGCCTGTTAATGATGCTTTAAATGTTTCGCATTTACACGGTTTTTTATATTGCCAGAATTTCAACATATTGCAAACCACACCTACTAAAGTAGTGTTGTGTTATGAAAATAACGGTGAAATTTATCCCTTTAAATTTAAGATTACCGTTGAGTACACCTTAAGTGATAACGGGTTAAAACAAAGCTATTTTATTGAAAATACTGATACAGTTGATATGCCGTTTACATTTGCCTTGCATACTACATTTAAAGAACCTGAAAGCTTTTCTGTGCCTATTGATTTTTGTCAGGAAAAGGATGAAGTTCATATTCCAACAGGAAGATATATTAAACTTAATGCTCAAGAAAAAATTTATGCTATGGCAAGTGAATCTAAAGGTCTTGTAATATCGGGTTATTACCATTCTTGCGGAAATGTAGCACGAATTGGTGATTTTAAGTATGTTGTGTCTGATAATTTCGACCATTGGATTTTATATAATGGTGCCGGAAAAAGCGGCATTTTATGCGTTGAACCGCAATGTGGCTCTGTTAATGGACTGAATGTGGAAGATGGTTTCAAAATATTAAAACCAAATGGAAGAGAAATATTTTCCACAGAAATAATAAAAGTTTTTTGAGGTGTTGAAAATGGGTATGTATACAAAACACAAGTGGGAATCAAAGGATCATTTTAATTTTAGATATATAAAGTATTTGCCTAAAGATTATGATGAAACTCAAGAATACCCGTTGGTTTTATTTTTGCATGGTGCCGGTGAGCGTGGCGACGATTTAGATATGATTGCCTGGCACGGATATATGCAATACAACAAAGAACAGGGTAGAGAATATCCATTTATTTGCATAGCACCACAATGCCCTAAGGAAAAATATTGGGGTTGCTATACTGAGTCTTTGCTAGCGTTTTTAGATTGGATATGTGAGGAATTGCCGATAGATAAAAGCAGAATATATCTTACAGGACTTAGTATGGGCGGTACAGGTACATTTATGTTGGCAATGGCAGCACCCGAAAGGTTTGCGGCAATAGCGCCCGTTTGCGGTAGCGGTATTTGTTGGTATGCGGGTATACTTAAAGATATACCGGTTTATATGTTCCATGGTGATTGTGATAAAGTAGTACCTATATCTGAAAGTGTTACTATGTTGCGTAATATAAATTCATGCGGCGGAAATGCTAAGCTTGAAATATGTTATGGTATAGAGCATAATGCATGGGATATAGCTTATGCTGACACAAAGCTTGAAGAGTGGTTTTTATCGCACAGAAAAAACATCTAATATAAGCTTAGAATGGTATTAAGTTAAAATTTTAAATATTTGCAATAAAACAGCGTTCTGCTTAATTTAGGTTAGGCAGAACGCATTATTATATCAAAAAACATTGAATAAATATACAAAATCAAGCTACCTCTTATCTAAAACTTGCATTTTTTTAGTTTGTATTATATAATTCAATTTGTGGTATTAGTTGAGTTGATTTATTGAATTTGATTTGTCGCTCAATAATATAGTGTTTGTTTAAAATATTATAGTATTTAAAGGGAGAAAGATTATGGAAAAATTTATACCTGTTGTAGTTATAAAAGAATTATCTGAAACAGATAAGATTTTAACTGCACTAAAAAATAACGGCATTAACTGTGCGGAGATTACTTTCCGTACTGCTTGCGCTAAAGAAGCTATTGAGTATGCAGTAAAGAATTATCCCGATATGTCAATCGGTGCAGGCACTGTTATAAATGCAAAACAATGTGAAGATGCTTTAGAGGCAGGCGCACAGTTTATTGTGTCACCCGGTCTTTCAGTAGCGGTTGCAAATATTTGTAATGAGAGAAATATTCCTTATTACCCGGGTTGTGTAACACCTACCGAAATTATGCAGGCATTAGACCTTGGTATTACCACAGTTAAATTCTTCCCTGCAAATGTTTATGGCGGTCTTAGCGCATTAAAGGCTTTGTCAGCACCATTCCCACAAATTAAGTTTATTCCAACAGGCGGTGTAGACAGAAGCAATATTGAGGAATTTTTAGCATTTGATAAGATTGCGGCTATCGGCGGCAGTTTCTTTGTAAAAGAAGCACTCGAAAAGATGGGGGAATAAAAAAATGGCAAGAATAGTTACTTTTGGTGAGTTAATGTTAAGACTCGCTCCTAACGGATATTATAGATTTTTCCAAAACGACCAAATGCAAGCTACCTTTGGTGGCGGTGAGGCAAACGTTGCAGTAAGCCTTGCAAACTATGGTTTGGATAGTGTCTATGTAACAAAGCTTCCTAAGCACGCTATCGGTCAGGCGGCTGTTGATAGTCTTCGTTATTTCGGCGTAGATACCTCTAAAATCGTTCGTGGCGGTGAGAGAGTAGGTATTTATTACTTAGAAAAAGGTGCTTCACAAAGAGGCTCTGTTTGTATTTATGACCGTAAGTATTCTGCAATTCAGCAGGCTACAACCGCTGATTTTGATTGGGATAGCATTTTTGAGGGTGCTGATTGGTTCCACTTTACAGGTATCACACCGGCTCTTGGTGAGAATGTTGTAGAAATCTGTAAAGAGGCTTGTATTGCCGCTAAAAATCGTGGCGTTAAGATTTCTTGTGACTTAAACTACAGAGGTAAACTTTGGACAAGAGAAGAAGCTAATAAGGCTATGACCGAGCTTTGCAAATATGTTGATGTTTGCATTTCTAACGAAGAGGATGCAAAGGATGTATTCGGCATTGAGGGAGAGGGAACTGACATTTATGGCGGTAAACTCAATCACGAGGGCTATAAATCTGTTGCAAAGCAATTAGCAGATAAATTCGGTTTCGAAAAGGTTGCAATAACACTTAGAACATCTATTTCTGCAAATGATAACGACTGGGCAGGTATGCTTTATGACGGCGAGGATTATTATTTCTCAAAATCATATCATTTGCATATTGTTGATCGTGTTGGCGGCGGTGACTCATTCGGTGGCGGACTTATTTATTCACTCTTAAGTGGCAAATCTTCAAAAGAGGCTATTGAATTTGCAGTTGCGGCATCTGCACTTAAACACACAGTTGAGGGCGACTATAACCGTGTTTCAGTAGCTGAGGTTGAAAAGCTTGCAGGCGGCGATGGAAGCGGCAGAGTGCAGAGATAATGTTATTTACCTTAAACGGTTGTTATGCATACATACTAATTTTTTTTAGAAGTTGTTTTTAGGTGGGTGCAAAATTTACACCGCATGAATCAAAGAATAAACGCTTTTAAATTTGAACATAATAATCTTTGAATTTGATTATTTGGTAAGGGCTTTGCCTTTAAAACAAAATATAAATTATGACCATTATTCTGAAAAGAGTAATGGTCTTTTTCGTATTTTTGTATACGTACAAACTGTAAATATTTTGTAATTCAAGAGTGGAATACATATAAAGTGTATTGAAAAACTTGTGGTATTATGTTAACCTAAAAATACGAACCTTGAAAAATATATATCAGCGTTTCTTTTACTTTCTCCTCTGTTGTTGGCAAAGCAACAAGTTACAGTTATATCACATCAAAAGATATATATTTAAAAATTGAATATTTATAAAAATTTTTAGACTTGTATTTTGAAGTTTGAAACAACTAATTAAGGTTGTTTCTTTTAAAAATATGAGTCTTTTTTTATTAAAATTTGAAAGGAGGATTTAAAAATGAAAAAATCTATTTACAAAAATTATGATGAGCTTCCGCTCTTTTTAAATGCAAAAATCTTGGCTGAGGTGTTAGGAATAGCAGAGTCTTCTGCATACGAGCTTATGCACGAAAAAGGATTTCCTGTACTCAAGATTGGCAACAGATTACTCGTAGAGAAATCGAAATTTAAAGAGTGGATAGAACGGAATACAGGAGGGTAAAGGTTGAAGAATGACAATTACTTTCCAATGCCTAATGAAATCTTTTGCTTGGGGTTAAGCAGTGGTGAGATAGTAGTTTATTCTTATCTAATGTCCTGTGAAGACAGAAAAACATTTCAATGCTATCCAAGTTACAATACCATAGGCAATGCATTAAAAATGAGTAAGAAAACCGTAATGAAATATGTAAAAAGCCTTGAAGATAAGTGTCTTATTAGCACAGAACATACAACTGTAACCTTAAAAACAGGACGGAAACAGAACGGAAATTTGCGGTACACTATCCGACCTATTAAGGAAGCAAGAGAACATTTTTATAGGCAACAAATGATAAAATTAGAGTTCGATTTTAAAAATAAAAACAAGCTGTTTTTGGAGGATAAAAATAAGGCGGTTTGAAGACGAAATTTTCTTGCTAAAATTGAGCTCAAAAATCTAAAAATTCAGGGCAAAAAATAGCGATATTTCCTTAAATTTAAATTAAAAAGAGTTGTAAAATAATATACTCGCATT
The DNA here is from genome assembly GCA_045661005.1 of Acutalibacteraceae bacterium. Classification (GTDB taxonomy): domain Bacteria; phylum Bacillota; class Clostridia; order Oscillospirales; family Acutalibacteraceae; genus UBA737. The sequence continues at coordinate 5,055 of JAZREW010000084.1, forward strand.
TTGTCAGCCGTGTTTCAGCTTGTGTGAGATTTTGTAGCGAAAATAAGGTACAGACTCGGTATGACTACATAAAACGAAAATTGAGGCATTTGTGAAAACAATTTAAAATGAAATTTTGGACGAATTTTTCAGGGTCGAAAATCAAGCAGGTGAAAGCAACGACGCCGTAAACGACGTCGCTGCACATCACATCGGACGGCAGAGCCGACCGAAAATGGCGTGTCTAAGCCATTTGTGAAGAAATTTAAAGTTAAATTTTGGTTGACACCTTTAGGCGCCGTAAAAATGCGTTTGGTGTAAAGAACGGCGCCTATAAAAATAAGGTTTGCAGATATAAAGCCGTTTTCTAAGAAAAATATTAGGTGCCACCTGGTGGCAACCTGTTGGTGTGAGGCTGACGAGAGTTAAACACATTACGGTTTTACTCGGCACCTTTTACCGCCTTGCTTGCGTTTATTTTTGTAAGGCGTTAAGCCTTACTGCAAATCTCACGCTTCGCCTTTCGGAAAAAGGTGTCTGAGAAAAAACTCTTTGACCTGCCAAATAAATGATTTTTTATAATGGCGAAGTCGAAGAACGCAGTAATACTTGCGTATTGCAAGTGATGAGACAAGAAAGGATAAAAAATAATTATTTGTCAGGCGTGATGGGATTAACTCTCGTCAGCCTAAAAGAGGTGATAAAAAATGGACTCTCCCAATATGAAAAGAATTAGTCTTTATTTAGATAAAAAACTTATCAAAAAAGCAGATGCAGCAAAGGACAAATTAGGATATTCTTCAAGAAATGAATTCTTTACTGCGA
>JAZREW010000085.1:0-6324 GCA_045661005.1 Acutalibacteraceae bacterium
AAGGGTTTTTGCGATAAGCTTAAGCTGACCGTCGTGCTGGAGCATTTCTCTTGAAATATTAAGAGATAAATCCTCACTATCAACAAGTCCTTTAACAAAACTGAAATAATCAGGCAATAAATCGGCGCATTTGTCCATAATAAGCACGCCTTTTGAATATAACTGTAATCCCTTTTCAAACTCTTTAGTGTAATAATCAAAGGGCGGTTGCTTAGGGATATACAACAAAGCGTTGTATGTAGCTTGTCCCTCAGTTTTATAATGAATTACACGTGCGGGGTCGTTAAAATCATAAAACTTTTCTTTATAAAAGTTATTGTAATCTTCTTCACTTAACTCTGTTTTTGACTTTTTCCAAAGCGGAACCATACTGTTTAAGGTTCTAAGCTCGGTAACATCCTTATATTCAGGAGCTTTTCCCTCTTCAACATCAACGGGTTCTTTAGTGGTGAATTCCATTTTAATAGGATGACGAATATAATCAGAATACTTTTTAACTAAAGCACTGATTCTGTATTGGTCTAAAAATTCGTCGTAATTTTCGTCATCAACATTATCTTTAATATGCAGAGTTATTGTAGTACCTACGTCTTCCTTTTTGCAAGAAGAAATCGTATAACCGTCAGCTCCCTTAGAATGCCAACAGAAAGCCTCGTTCTCGCCGTAAGCCTTACTTTCTACTGTTACGTCATCACTAACCATAAAAGCAGAATAAAAACCTACACCGAATTGACCAATAATATCAACGTTTTCAACTTTTTCATTTTCTTGCTTAAAATTGAAAGAACCGGATTTAGCAATAGTACCAAGATTATTGTCCAATTCATCCTGTGTCATACCACAACCATTGTCACTAATTTTTAAAATTCGGTTTTCTTTATCAATTTCAATTAAAATTTCAAAATCCTGCGGTGCAATACCTACATTATTATCGGTTAAAGACTTAAAATATAACTTATCAAGTGCATCGCTTGCGTTTGAAATTAACTCTCTTAAAAATATTTCTTTATGGGTATAAATGGCGTTAATCATCATATCCATAAGCTTTTTTGATTCTGATTTAAACTGTTTTGTGCGCATTTTATTCACCTTGAATTAATTAATTTTTATACATAGCTATAAAGAATTTGAGCATTACCGGTAGCAGTAACGTCAAATCCGGCAGGAAGAAATACACTATCGCCTTTTTTAACGTCTAAACTACCGTTTTCATATGTGATTTTAGCATCACCCTCCAAAATTAGTAGGGACATAAATCCGTCATTAGATTTAATTTCATAACTATCCTTCAAATCTATAACGCCGGCTGTAAATAGGTCGCAACTTGCTAATTCACGAACAGAATTGTTGCCAACCTTAGTAACTTCACCTACTTGACCGTAAGGGATTTTAGGAATTTCACGTTTTGTAACATCAATAGCTTTTTCAATGTGTAATGGTCTGGGCTTACCGTCAGCACCAAGTCTGCCAAAATCTGAAACACGATAGGTAGAGTTGGAATTCTGTTGTACCTCTGCAATAACAATACCCTCACCAATTGCGTGCAATGTTCCGGCGGAGATAAAGAAAACGTCACCCTTATGTACAGGCACATAATTACAAACATCTGTTAAAGTGTTATCTTTAATGCGTGTTTCAAACTCTTCTTTAGAAATGTCCTGGTTAAAACCGTAAATAAGCTCAGCGCCATCTTTACAGTCAACAATATACCACATTTCAGTTTTACCAAATTCGCCCTCGTTTTCAAGTGCGTATTTATCATCAGGATGAACCTGAATAGAAAGTGTTTTGTTAGCATCAATAAGCTTTATTAGCAACGGAAAATATGGGAATTCAGCCGCACGTTTGCCAATTGCTTTTTCACCCCAAATTTCTAAAACTTCGGGCAAAGTTTTTCCTGTAAGCTCGCCGTTTGTAACTACACCGGGACCGTCTTTATGGGCAGAAAATACCCAAGCTTCAGCGGCAATTTCTTTATCGGTTTCGTAACAGAAATCTGTTTTTAACAAATTTCCTCCCCAAATATAATCTTTAATTTCTGGTTTTAATAATAGTGGATACATATCTTTCTCCTTATAAAAAATTTATGTTTTAGTTATAATTGGTATTGTTTTTTTAAAAACACAGGTATGTCTTGGTGTAATAATTCTATCTTCATGCAAAGAACCAAAATACCAATGCTTAAAATCGCAAGACCTGGCAATTTCTTCAAAATAACCATTGATTTTATTAATACGGTCATTGTGACCCTTGCGTAATAAAATAGCACTTTTTACTAGCGAAGGCGGTTCGTGTGTGATTATATAGTCAACCTTACAGTTGGCCTCGTCAAGCCTTTTTGCGCCATCAGCCATTTCAGCAGGTGTAGGTTCTTCCTCACGCCACCATGTACCCTGTTCTATTCGCATATCCTTATCTGTGCTTTCACCACCGCCAAAAGTGAAGAAACTGTTTCCCTCAATATCGAATATTTGGCCACGCATCAAATGAATAAGATTCCCCTTAATTCTGTGCACCATACCACCGTGCCAATATGTAACACGGCTACGGTTAATTGTATTCATATTATCATGTGTGCCGTCAACAAAGGCTGTAACAAATCTTCTAGTGGCTAGATAATCGATAACTTGTTTTTCAGTTTTATCGCCCGAAAAAATATATCCAAAATCACCGCATACAATAAGCGTATCGCCGCTTTTTAGTTGGCGAAAGCCTTTATCATATAAACGCTCAAGGCACCCATGCATATCACCGGTTATGTATACCGTATTTTTCACCTCACAAAAATAAAAATTACTTTAAATTTTAACTAATATGTGTTAATATATAATATAATAACACATTTACAAGGAGATTTCTATGCCTAAAAAGATATTTTCTATAATTTTTTGCATTTTTTTATGCGTAATTTGCTTTTTTTCGCCAATTAGTGCGTCTGCCTATGAGGTTACAGGTTTTGATATTACTGCAAAAGCAGGTTTACTAATATCGCTTGATACCGATAGAGTTTTATATGAAAAAAATATTGATGATAAGGTCTACCCCGCTTCAATCACAAAAATCATGACTGCGGTTTTAATACTTGAAAGTGAAAAGTACGATCCTGACGCTAAGATTACTATGACAAGAAGTGCACTTGATCTAGTACTGGGAACAGGTTTGGCGGTATCACACCTAAAAGAAAATGAAGAATTTACTCAGTATGACCTTGTGCATTTAGTATTAATTTCTTCTTGCGGCGATGTGGCATATCTTGCTTCTGAATATTATGGTGGTAGCGTTGAAAACTTTGTCGGGATGATGAATACCAAAGCGCAAGAATTAGGACTTACAGGTACGCATTATTCAAATCCTGTAGGTCTTCACGATGAAGAAAATTATACAACTGTTAGAGATATTTGCACACTTGCAAGATACGCTTTAAATAATGAAACTTTTAAAGAGGTTTGTCAAAAAGCACGTTATTCAATGCCTGCAACTAATTTTTCAGGAGCACGTACTTTATCAACTACAATTTTCTTGCAGGATAATACAACAAATTACTACTATCAATATGCAAAAGGCATAAAAACAGGTTTTACCAATCAAGCTGGCAGATGTGTCGTAAGCACCGCTTCTTATAACGGATATAACTATTTGTGTATTTTAATGGGTTGTCCCTCTAATGCCGGAAAGCGCTTAGAGTTTATTGAAAGCGCCAATCTTTACAGATGGGCATTTAACAATTTTTCTTTTAAAGAAATTGCAAATTCTACTGAACCTGTATGTGAAATTCCGTTGGAGCTTTCTTTTGAAACCGATTTTGCACCCTTGTATTTTAAAGAGCCCTTTGTTACTGTGCTACCAAAGGATGCCGATGATTCTACGATTGTAATTAAACCAACGCTAAATTCTGAAAGTGTTGATGCCCCGCTTAAAAAGGGACAAGTTTTGGGTACTGCCGATGTAATTTACGCTGAAGAAGTTATTGGGACTGTTGATTTGGTTGTTGGCGAAGATATAAAGGCTAGCGCTATTTTAGTATTTGTTGATCGTTTGAAATCTGTATTTTCTTCTATATATATGAAAATTGTTTATGCGGCAATTGCAATAGGAATAATTATTTTCATTTTACTTTGCATAAAGCTTAATATTAACAATATTAAAAAAAGAAAAGTTAAGTATATCCCCTATAAAGAAAATACTAAAGGAAAACATAAGTAATATTTGAAAGGTATAGTAAATGAAAAATAATTATAAAAGAACTAAATTTGCTTGCTATTTTGCATATCTTGCAATGTCTTCGGTATTTAGCTTGCCACCGTTATTGTTTGTTACTTTCCATGAAACGTATGGTATTTCATATACACTTTTGGGAACGCTGGTTGTAATAAATTTTTGTACGCAAATGCTTATTGATTTAGCTTTTACTTTCTTTACTAAGTATTTTAACGTACATAAAACGATTAAAATTATGCCGTTGCTTACGTCGGTTGGCTTATTTATATATGCGCTGTCACCCATAATTTTCAAAAACAGCGTATACACCGGTCTTTGTATAGGTACGGTAATATTTTCAGTTGCCGCAGGACTTTGCGAGGTGCTTTTAAGTCCGTTGGTTGCGGCTTTACCATCTGATAATCCAGAACGTGATATGAGCACGCTACATTCGTTATATGCGTACGGTGTGGTTTCTGTAATAATACTTAGCACTTTGTATTTCAAAATTTTCGGAACACATAATTGGATATATCTTACTATGTTTTTTGCAACATTACCGATTATTTGTTTTTACTTGTTTTCAACCTCGCCATTGCCCGAAATGAATATTTCACATGATGTAAACTCTACCAAGATTGCAAATAAAAATACCGGAATTTATCTTTGTGTTGCTTGTATTTTCTTAGGAAGTGCCGCTGAAAATTCTATGACTAATTGGATTTCGGGTTATATTGAAAAGGCTTTGAATCTACCAAAAACTTTAGGCGATGTTTTAGGTATGTGTTTGTTTGCCGTTTTGCTCGGCATTGGCAGAACCCTTTACGCAAAATATGGCAAAAATATTTCAAATGTATTATTGTTTGGTATGATAGGCGCCACAGGATGCTATGTAGTAACTGCGCTTTCCCCTAATGTTATAGTTTCTATGGCAGCTTGTGTTTTAACCGGTATTTTTACTTCTATGCTTTGGCCGGGAACTTTAATTTTAATGGAAGAAAAGTTCAATAACCCCGGTGTTACCGCCTATGCACTTATGGCTGCAGGTGGTGATTTTGGCGCTTCGGTAGCTCCGCAAATGTTAGGGGCTATAGTTGATAAGGTTTCTATTAGTGATTGGGCTACTGATTTAAGCTACAAGTTTTCAATTACTACCGAGCAAATAGGTATGAAAACAGGCATGCTTATAGCGGCTATTTTCCCCTTGATTGGTATATTTTTAATATTATATATGAAAAAATATTTTTCAAAAAAATAAAAACCGCCATTGGCGGTTTTTATTTTGATTGTTGTTGAATTTCTAAAGTTTTGCGTGTGGCATAGAATACATCTTCCATACTTAAAATCACATCATTTTTCCCATTAACTAAGTCTATGAAATCGCTTAAGTAGTCATTTGGAATTGAACTTTCATCTAGTAGTTGCGGTGTAGCATCACCAGCAAGATAGTAATATGAATTTTTTTCAAGAAAAGCTAAGCTTATGGTGCCTTTTGTGCCCCATACAAATAATTGCCAGTAGTATGGTAATGAAAACTCAATACCATCAGGTATTGAATAAGAAACGTCTGCTAAAACACCACCGTTATTATCTGTCTTAAGCATAAATTGAGCGCTATCTTTAAAATCAGGCTCATCATGCGCAAATTTATTCCATTCTCTAACGGCGCATACTTCTTCAATTTTCAAACCTAAAGCATAGGTTAAAATATCAATAGCGTGAATTGCAATATCATTTATCAAACCGCCATATTTTTCTTCTTCAAAATACCAATCGGGTCTTCTGCCATACATTAACGGATGCTGACCGCCAAAGTAAACATTATTGATCTCACCCAAAGCACCACTTTTAACAAGATTTTTTAAAGCTTCAATTTTCTTTTCATATCTCATGGTGAACATGCAACTTACCTTTTTGCCTGTTGATTTTGCTAAAGCTTCAATTTTATCAAGTTCTTCAATACTTGTACAAAGCGGTTTATCAACAATTACATGTTTACCGGCTTCAAGTGCTTTAATAGTCATCCCGCCTCTATCAGCAAAGCATCCACCTAACGCTATAGCTTCAATTGTAGCATCATTAAGCATATCTTCATAAGAAGTGAAATTACATTCAATGCCTGCTTTT
>JAZREW010000086.1:0-11709 GCA_045661005.1 Acutalibacteraceae bacterium
TGTAGGTATAGTTGGTGCTTCAGGTATGGTAGGTCAGCGCGTTAGTTTGTTACTTGCAGACCATCCTTGGTTTAACGTAACAGCTCTTGCGGCAAGCCCCAGAAGCGCAGGCAAATCTTATAAAGAGGCTGTTGGCAATCGTTGGGCTATGACTACTGAAATGCCGAAAAATCTTGAAGATATGATGGTTTACGATGCTGTAGCAGATATAGATACTATTGTTTCTAAGGTTGATTTTGTTTTTTGTGCAGTAGATATGAAAAAGGACGAAATCAAGGCATTAGAAGAAGAATATGCAAAGCATGAGTGTCCTGTGGTTTCTAACAATAGCGCTCACCGTTTTACTCCTGATGTACCTATGATTATTCCTGAGATTAATGCCCAGCATGCTGAGATAATTGAGGCTCAGAGAAAGCGTCTTGGCACAAAGCGTGGCTTCGTAGCAGTTAAATCAAACTGTTCATTACAGTCTTATGTACCGGCACTTTATCCGCTTGATAAATTTGGCGTTGAAAAGTGCTTAGTATGTACTTATCAGGCAATTTCAGGTGCAGGTAAAACATTCGAGCGTTGGCCTGAAATGATTGATAACGTAATTCCATATATCGGTGGCGAAGAAGAAAAGAGCGAGAAAGAACCTCTTAAAATTTGGGGCGAAATTAAGGACGGCGAAATTGTTCCTGCTACTAGTCCTAAGTTTACAGCACAGTGCTTACGTGTACCTGTGTCAGACGGTCACATGGCAGCAGTATTCGTAACCTTTAAGAATAAGCCTACAAAAGAAGAAATTCTTGAAACATGGAAAAACTTTGCTGGTGAGCCACAAAGCGCTGAGCTTCCACACGCACCAAAGCAGTTTATTCATTACTATGAAGAGGATAATATGCCTCAAACAAAGCTTTGCCGTGATTTAGAGGGCGGTATGGCTGTATCTGTTGGTAGACTTCGTGAAGACAGTCAGTATGACTATAAGTTTGTTTGTCTTTCACATAACACCCTTCGTGGTGCTGCAGGCGGCGCTGTATTATTGGCTGAGTTGCTTTGCTCAAAGGGTTATATGGATTAATCTTTAATATTATATATTTTTTCGTTAGGAGTGGTCGTATGAAACAGGTTATCTTCAAAGGTGCGGCAACAGCACTTGTAACCCCTATGAACGAGGACGGAAGTGTAAATTACGAAAGACTTAAAACTCTTGTAAACGAACAAATTGAAAATGGTATTGATGCTCTTGTAATTTGCGGTACAACGGGTGAAAAGTCAACGCTTCGGTATGATGAACACGTAAAGGTTATTGAGGAGTCTGTAAAGGCGGCTCAAAAACGAGTGCCTATAATTGCAGGTACGGGTAGTAATGATACTGTATATTCTGTAGAGCTTTGCGAGGATGCCGAAAAAGCTGGTGCAGATGCATTCCTAATGGCTACACCTTATTATAATAAAACCTCACAGGCAGGTCTTATTGCACATTACAATTATATTGCCGATAGGGTTAATAAGCCAATTATTTTGTATAATGTACCATCACGCACAGGTTTAGATATTAAGCCTGAAACATATAAGGAATTAAGTAAACATCCTAATATTGTGGCTACTAAAGAGGCTAACGGTGATATTGGCTCTGTTGCTAAAACACGTTATCTTTGCGGTGATGATTTAGCCGTATATTCGGGTAATGATGACCAAATTGTGCCTATTATGTCTTTAGGCGGTTTGGGTGTTATTTCGGTGCTTTCAAATATATTGCCTAAAGAAACTCACGATATTTGCGCAGAATATCTTAATGGTAATGTTTCTACCGCTACCGAGCTTCAAATTAAGTATACAGGTTTAATTAACGCACTTTTCTGTGATGTTAATCCAATTCCCGTGAAAACTGCTATGAATTTATTGGGAATGCAATCAGGACCTGTAAGGTTACCGTTGTATCCCATGAATGAAAGCTCGCTTGAGTTTTTAAAGAGCAAGCTAAATGAGTGCGGATTTAAAGTATAATTATAATTAAAACAAGTTTTAGGAAGTGGAAAAATGATAAAGACTATTCTCGTGGGTTCAGGCGGAAAAATGGGTGCATTTGTAAATGCCGCCGCTAAGGCTGACGGTAATTTAGAAATAGTTGCAGGGGTTGATAGGGTTAATAACGGTCAAACTTTCCCTGTGTATGATAAGTTTGCTGATGTTACAACTACGGCTGATGTTATTATAGATTTTTCAAATCCTGTTTTGCTTGACAGTATGCTTGAATTTGCTATTTCAAAGCAGATACCGGTTGTAATTGCAACCACAGGCTATAGCGATGCACAGATTGAAAAAATCCATTCTGCTGCTGAAAAAATTCCTGTATTTTTCACTTTTAATATGTCTATAGGTGTTAATCTTATATGTAGCCTTGCAAAAAAAGCAGCAGCTATTTTGGGTGACGCTTTTGATGTAGAAATTGTCGAGAAGCACCACAACCAAAAAATAGATGCACCGTCGGGTACGGCAATAATGCTTGCAAACGCTGTTAATGAGGAATTTGAAAACAGTAAGATATACGAGTATGACCGCCATTCTAAGCGCCAAAAGCGTGATAAAAACGAAATAGGCATACATTCAGTACGTGGCGGTACAATAGTGGGCGAGCATGATGTTATTTTTGCAGGTCACGATGAGGTTATAACTATTTCTCATGCGGCACATTCTAAAGAGGTTTTTGCAGTTGGTGCTGTAAGAGCGGCAAAGTTTATTTGCGGTAAAAAAGCCGGTCTTTATGATATGAATAGCGTTATGAGTTTTGAATAATATGTAAAATTAAAGGTAGACACAAGTGTCTACCTTTTTTATGTTCAGATATTTGTAAATGTTATTGGTTTAAATATTCATAAATTTTAATTGCGCCCATTGCCACGCATTCTTCAACGTCTTTTTCGTCAGCGCAAATTACTGTTTTATTTGTTTTATTTTGCAATATTTCAGTTAAAGCGTATTTAAGGCAGTTTTTACCGCCAATAACTACTGTATCTATACTGGATTTTAAAATAGAACAAGCATCGTTAGAAAGAATAGCACCTAGAAAAAAGCTATAAACCTGTATTGCAGATTTATTAAATATATTATTTAAAATACGTGCCTTAAAAAGTGCTTGGGTTAATCCTAATTCAAGTGCGGTATCAAAGCCAAGCAGTAGATGTTCCAATTCAAAGGTATCTACAGTTAAATCAATACAACCCTTTAAAATAGTGTTGTTTGCTACAGCAGAAATCATTTCACCGCTCATAACAGTTTTAAAACTGCAAATGCGATTTAAAGCATCAAACTCAATAATTTTTGCATGTGAACCGGGCAATACATATACGGCGTTTGTGCCATATTTTTCGGCAAGACCTATAATTTCGGTTTCTTCACCACGCATCATATCGGTTTCTGCAAGTGTTCCTACCATTTTAATGCCTGAAATAAATACAAACGGTATAGTTGTAATATCTTCAAATACAACTTCTGCCATATTATCGTGTAACTCTTCAATGCCTGCGGGTGCTATGGTATGATTTAGTTCATATAGCCCGAATTCAGAGGTTATCATGCCGGAGGCTAATATTCTGGAAATATCTGTTTCGGTTAAATTATTGCGGCTTAAAATCTCAGCAATATTGGTTTTAATGGTTTCTTTTAACGCATTTTTACCGTCTATTCCGTTGCGTGCACCAATGCTTGATTTTATAGTATCAATTATTCTTTTGTTAACTACCAGATTAATTCTTGTGTTGGTGGTACCACCGTCTATTGTAATATAATTAAACATTTTTTACCTCGGAAACATATTTTTCTGCAAGCTTTGTAATAGATTCGTAATCATCATTATCAAGCATCTGCTTTTCATAAATATTAGAACCAATTCCAAATCCGCTTATACCGCAATCAAGATACTCTTTCATATTTTGAGTATTTATACCGCCAACTGCTAAAAGCTTAATGTGGCTAAGCGGTGCCTTAACGGCTTTAACATAACCGATACCAAGGTTGGTTATAGGAAAAAGCTTTACAAAATCTGCACCGCAGTTGTGCGCTTTTGTAATTTCGGTGGGCGTAAGGGCGCCCGGCATTGAAACCATACCGTAACGTACAGTTTGTTTAATGATTTTTTCATTAGCGTCGGGTGAGATTATAAAGCAACCGCCACTTTTCTTAGTAAGCTTCACTTGCTTTGGGGTAAGTACGGTGCCGGCACCTATGTACATTTTATCTTTAAAATGGTTTGCAAGCATTTTTATATTTGCAGATGTAACCTCGTCAGAAACAGTACCGTTTGCGCTGTATGTTATTTCTAATAACCTTATTCCGCCGTTATAAAGAGCTTCGGCTAACGGCAAAAGCTTGGCTTGTGGAATGCCACGTAAAATGGCAATAATTTTATTTTCTTCTATACTTTTTATTATTTCGTTTTTATTGTGGTTCATAGTATTTTCTCCTTTGATTACTTTAATATATTTTACTACAGCGGTTTAGCAAAAGCAATTAATTAATAAGAAAGAACCGATTTGTTATATTTTTAGTTGAATTATTACATTTTAAATTATAATTTGTAATCTGTAGGGCTTACTCCAAAATGGTTTTTAAAGGCTCTACTGAAGGAGTATATTGAAGAAAATCCTAACTGTTCAGCAACTGCAGAAACGGTATTTTTGTTTAACATTTTGCATGCGGTATTCATTCTGTGGGTGTTGCGGTAAGCAATAAGACTACAGCCGTATCTGATTTTAAACTTCCTTTCTAAATAAAACTTATCGTACGAAAAAAGATTTTCAAAATCGTCAAGCGACATAGCAATACCTTGCCCTGCATCTATAAAATTTTTTATTTGCTCTGAAATATCAATTTCTTGTATTTGCAGAGCAGATTCGTTATAGGGTAAAACGGCACGATAATTATCTGTTATAATAGTGTTTATAATTTCTGTAAGCAGGGCTTTGCTTTTAAGGTTGGCTGTGCCGTTGTATGAGTCGATTATATCAAAAAACATTTCTATTATCTTGGGTTTGTTGCAGAATTGAATAAACGGCGTTTTAGGAAAATCGGCAAACAAATCTTCTTGTAAAAGAGCGGTTTCATCTTCTGTAAAATCACAGCTATCTTTAAAAGATATAGGTATTTCAATACTTTTATCATTATATATAAAATCAAAATGTATATGCGGTTGTGAAATGTCGCCTAAAACACATTTAAAGCTGTGAGGAATACCCGGTCGTATAAAAATAAACGACCCTTCAAGGCAGGTGTAATCTATATTGTTATAGTTGAATATAAAGCGACCTTTTTCAAGATATATAAGCTCGTAATCAAATATAACTCTTTGTTTTATTTCCGTTCCCTTTGTAAAAATACTGCGAGAAGCATATCTGATATATGGATTTATTAAATTAATATCGATGTTACTCATACTAAACCTCTGCAAGAAATGTTAAATAGTCGGTCAATAATTGATATTTACATTGTAGCATTTTATAGGCATAATTACAATATGAAGTTTTAGATTATTGTTTTTGTAAAAGGAGATGTCTAAAAATGTTAAACGATTTAACCTTAAAAAAGAAAATCAGAACTTTTTCGGTGTGTGCTGAAAATCTTACCGGTGAAAAGGGTAAGGGTGGTATGGCAACGGATGGAACAGGAGCTTCGTGTGCAAGAGAGCTTGGCCAAGGGTGGAAGATAAGTCCTTCTGTACAAATTGATGCGGGAGCTACACTTGTTTTAGCAGACATAAAGGGGCAGGGAGCTATAAAGCATTTTTGGCTTACCGACACAACAGAGGCAGGCAGGCTTTTAATACTGCGAATTTATTTTGACGGCTGTGAAAACCCTTGTGTTGAGGTACCTCTTTCTGACTTTTTCTGTAGTGCCGATAAGCGTGAATTCCGTCAGATAAACAGTATGCCGATATGTATTAATCCAAGAAATGCTTATAACTGCTATTTTGAAATGCCGTATTTTAAGGGATTTCGTTTCGAAATTGAAAATTTAGATTGTAAAAATCATATTGTGTATTATCAGATTGATTGTGAAGAAAAAGAAATAAGTCCCGACAGTCTTTATTTTCACGCACAGTTCCGCCGAGTGAATCCGTTGCCGTATAAGCAGGTATATACTATTTTAGATAATGTCAAAGGTAACGGTAAATATATAGGCACTTACATCAATTGGGGTGTAAAATCAAACGGCTGGTGGGGCGAAGGTGAAATCAAGTTTTATATTGACGGCGATAAGGAATTCCCCTCAATTTGCGGTACGGGTACAGAAGACTATTTCTGCGGTGCGTGGAGTTTTGAAACAAAAGATGGTTACACAGAATTTAATACGCCTTATGCGGGACTTAGCAAGGTATCGAATTTAGATTCCGTATATCGTGTGCAACGGTATTTTGATATGTACCGTTGGCATATTACAGACCCTATTTATTTTGAAAGTGATTTGCGGGTTACTATTCAGGCTCTCGGTTGGCGTAGCGAGGGTAGATATCTGCCTTTGCAGGATGATATATCGTCGGTAGCGTATTGGTATTCAGATGATTTGGAAAATGATTATCCAAAGTTTCCTACAAAAGATGAATTAGAGATAATATAACAGAAAATTTAACGGCTTGGTATTTCCAAGCCGTTTTGTTATATAAAAGTTTTAATAATTAGTTTAAATTTCAGTTTTTCTAAACTCAGACGGAGTTTTACCCGTAAAGGCTAAAAATCTTCGATTAAAGCTGCGAATAGAATTAAATCCACACTTTTGCGAAATTTCAGTTATATTATGATTGGTCTTTTTAAGTAGCGATTTTGCATAGTTTATTCTCAATAAATTGATAAAAGCGGGAAGTGTAGTCAGCGTTTGTTTAATAAAAAGATGCGATAATTTTCTTCGGCTATACCCCATTTTTGATGAAAGATCATTTAAATCTATTTCGGTTTCAATATTTTCGTATATGTATTCAACAATTTTAGGTAGTATTTCTTGTGTTGAGTTAATGCTTTTGGTGAAAGTGTTTTCGCATACATAACTGCATATAAAAGCGTTGAACATAGCTTCTGCAATAAATTTATTATTGTGCACACTTAATTTATTTAGCAGATATTCGCAATATAAAGCTAAGGGGGTATCTATCTCAAAAATATGTTTTTCGGCTTCAAGTCTATGATATTTTTCATAAAAATCGTGAAATATCTCACTTTTAAACATTAAAACAATAGCTTCACAGTCATTAGAACAGCTAAATGAATGTGAAAAATAAGGCATAACAATAGTGGCTTTACCGGCACATACATTGTGTGATGTAGTGCCTAAACCTACTTTAAGAGAGCCTTTTTTTACATAAACAATTTCAAGCTCGGGATTAAAGTGCATTATTGTTTTATTACCTTCGGGTATTCTTGTATCTATAAACTTTTCTTCCAAATTAAGCACCGCCTTAATATAAAATTATTATACTAGTAAACTTTTAAAAAAGCAATGCCTTTGTGCACGAAATGTCTGTTTTTTGTGCTTTAAATGGCTTGAATGGGTGATTTTAATGTGTATAATGTCTATTATAGGTGGAAAAATGAACATTCTTCTTTTGTTTATTATTTTGCTTAATGCTACGAATACTTTCCTTATAAAAAAGTTTCAAATGGTATTTAAATTTTCGGCACGTAGTTTTTTGTGGTATAATTTTATTAATGCTTCTGTATTGGCTATGATACCGCTTACAACTTATAATATTGTTATGCCTGCGCTTTCTATGATGGCCACACTTTGTGTATCTTTAATAATTTTTAAAGAGAATATAAAATTTCGTCAAATTGTGGCTTTGGTTTTAATGATTACGGCATCGGTGCTGTGTAATATAAATAAATAAAAGGGGATTTATTATGAAGAAAAATGAGCGCTTTTTTGGTCTTCACTTTGATTTTCATGCGAGTAATGAGGTTGAAATTGGCACCCGTACAGATGTAGAGGATATAGAGTGGTTTATTAATGAAACAAAGCCGGATTTTGTTCAGTGTGACTGTAAGGGACATCCCGGTAATGCGAGTTATCCCACTAAAGTAGGCCATGCCGCTGAAAAACTAAAAACTGATAACTTGCGTATTTGGTGCGATACTATAAAAAAGTATAACTTGCCGGTATACGTGCATTATTCGGGCGTTATAGATACTTGGTATACTAAGCATAACCCCGAAAATGCTGTTTTGGATAAGGATGGTAACCCCGATGAGACTACATCTCTTTTCGGTGATTATTGTGAAAAGTATATGATACCACAGTTAAAAGAGCTTATTGAAGAATATGATATAGACGGTGCTTGGGTAGACGGTGAAGCGTGGGCAGTAAAGCGTGATTATTCACCAAAGGCTGCTCCACATTTTACAGATGATATGGATGATAGTGAGCGTTGCAGAATTACCCGTAAAGCTTTCTACGATTATGTTAAGAAATATGTAGATGCAGTTCACAGTATAAAACCTGATTTTAAGATAACAAGTAATTGGATGTATACCTCTCAATCTCCCGATGAGCCTACGGTTGATATTGATTTTATATCGGGTGACTTTGCGCCATATAATAGTGTTCACTCGGTTCGTTTCGATACTCGTTGTATTGCAAATCAAGGCAAGCCTTGGGACTTAATGGCGTGGTGCTTTTCTACCGACCATCAATATTGTCATGTAGACAAATCTGCGGTTCAGCTTATGCAAGAGGCGTCAATGGTACTGTCGCAAGGCGGCGGATTTCAGATGTATGTTTATATCAATAGAGACGGCAGCGCAAGAAGAATAAGAACACCTAAATTCCGTGAAATAAGCGAGTTTGTAAGAAAAAGATATATAAACTTTGAGAAGAAAACGAAAGCACAGGTAGCGGTGTACTATTCTGCAGAGTCAGCTTATGCTGAAAAAAGCGGTGAAATAATTTTTAAACCCGAGCCAAAAGCTCCTATAGGTTTTACGGATTGCGTATTAGATATACAGTATACCGGCGGAGTTGTGCTACAACACCAATGGCAAAGCTTTAAGGATTATGAAATTATAATTGTTCCTGAGTGGAAATTCCTTACCGATGTTGAAATCAAACGCCTTACAGATTATGCAAGCAGTGGCGGTAAGCTAGTGGTTACAGGTGCCGATTTAGCAGTTAAAATAGGCGGTTTAAGTTGCGACAAAATACAAAGAGATGCGGTAAAAGCTATATCGGATAACGAATGCAATTTTATAAGGTTTAAAAATGATTTTATAGATTTAGGTGAGGGAATAGGTAATATTTACAGTAGTATGGACCTACGTGATGCAGAGATTGCGTCCTTTAAAACTGTTGCATGTGGTAAAGGTAGCATAACCTATATACCCTTTAATTTTGGTGAGCTTTATTATAAAAATAAGAATTTTATTTTTACGAACTATTTGAAAGCGGTTTTAAATTCTTTGGCGTTACCTAATATATCAATAAATAAAAAGAATATAGATATTACGGTTCAGCAAGACGATGATTCTACACTTATTAACCTTGTAAATATGTGTCAAAACAGGCATTCGCTTGAGTATATGGTTTATGATGAAGTGCCTGAAATTTATGATGTTGAAATTACTCTTGATAAAGAATGTAAAAATATTACAATGCCTTTGGGTGAAGAGTTCGAATATGAAATTGTTGAGGGCAAAACTGTAGTAAAGCTTAAAAAGTTAGAAATTCACAGCATAATAGAGTTGAACTAAATGAAAAATCGCACAGATTAAACTGTGCGATTTTTAGTTTATTTTTGTGTTAAATTTTTGTAGCTTGATGGCGATATACCGGTTGTTTTAATAAACACCTCAGTAAAATACGAATGCGAATCAAATCCGCAAGATGAGGCGATATCAGTTATTTTGCAGTTTTCTGAACGCAATAAGAATTTTGCCTTTTTAATTCTTTGTGCGTTTTTAAAATCTACTATTGAAATACCTGTTTTCTTTTTAAACAAATGACGCAGGTAATGAGCGCTAAAATGCAACTCTTCGGCAATTGTTTCAATTGTAAAATCGGTTTCAAGATTATTGATAACAAAGTTGCAAATTTTATCTATTACATTGCTTTCACAATCATCGTTATCGTATTTAACTCCTCGTATAAGCTTAATTATTTTATCTAAGGTTATTGCCGATTTGGTTACAAGATAATCTTCAATAAGTTCGTCTAAATTTTTAGCATCTAAATTGTGAATGTTAGAACAGTTTACGCCGTAGGCATTAAAAATTTCATTTAAAATATCGTGTGTATTGTCGCTTAGTGTTTTTAAATACTCGGCATATTCGCTGTCTGAAAAACGTTCTTTTTCGTTGAAAGGATTTTTATTTTCACCGTCATATTTTTCAAGCTTGTATATTACACGTTTAAGATAGCTTTCAGCATTTACCAACGAGCCGTTAATAATATCCTCTTCGGTAATGCAGGCGGTTAAAATTTCTCTTGATTGACTTAAAGCGTCCTGCAAATTGGCACGGTAATTACCACGCTCGTGGTCGTAGGTTATATGTATTTTACCATCAGGTGTAGTAACAGAATCGGGGTAGGAAACATTGTTTCTTTCATCAAGCAACAACTTGTAAGGAAAGCTTTTACCGTCATCCTCAGAAAGCATTGCGGTGAGATTATTTCTGCCGTTGAATTGATGATGGTTTATAAGTAAAACTCTACCAGAAGGTAAGCGTCTTATATGAAATCTGGAGTTTGGTCCGCCGTAGCCTGTATCAAAGCTTTCGCCCCAATGATTACCGCCGTCATACGAATCGGCAGCACCTATACCGTTATTGGTTCTAACAAAAACTCTAACCACACCGTTTTCAAGCTCTAAGAACATATGCTCGTCAAAGCAACGGTTTTTAACATCAGCGGGTGCGGATTTTTTAAATGTCTTTCCGCAATCTGATGTGATATAAGCGTATGCACCAGGTTCGGCAGATACATTAGGCTTTAAAGGGAAAGGCTCTGCCACCTTTGGATGCCAAACAGCTATAGGGAATGCCCATTCGCCTGTAGACAGAACAGTAGGCTTATTCATCATAACATTATGACCTATAAAAAACTCTTCGCCAAATACTATTTCGTCAGCATCGGGGTCTTCACAAATAGCGGCAAAAAGACCGGCATCCGGATTTTTAGACCAAGTAAACCAAAGTCTGCCGAGCGGGTCTATCCAAAGGCAAGGGTCAAAACAACGATGGTCTTCGCCGGCGTAGCATACGGCTATGGGGTCGCTGAAATTAACACCATCATCAGACTTTATAAGCAATACATAGTTGCCTAGCCATTCAATTGTACCGCCCGAATAAAAGGTAATAAAGGTTCTACCTTTTTTAGTTACCTCAATACTGGGAATACCGCACCAAATGTGTTTTGTAATAGTATACTTTTTAAGTTCGTTTTTATCGGTAATAAGCATATTTACACCCACCTCAAGATTTTTACAAGACGATTATAAAATATAAAATATAAAAATTCTATAACAAAGCGGTTAGAAATTTTTAATCCTCAGTAATGTCAAATAAATCATTGGGTGTACAATTAAACAACAAACACATCGTTTCTATATTCTCATAACGTATCGATTTTGTTTCATTGTTTATCATTTTGTTAAAATTTTGATAACTCATACCTAATTGTTTGTATAACCAATATTTTGTCTTACCATTTTTCTCTAATAATTCTTTTGCTCTTAATTTAATCATA
>JAZREW010000087.1:0-8116 GCA_045661005.1 Acutalibacteraceae bacterium
GTGGATGTGCCGAATGCTTCGGTAATGCTGATAGAAAACGCAGAAAGATTTGGTCTTTCGCAATTGCATCAGCTAAGGGGCAGAATAGGCAGAGGTAAATACAGTTCAAGCTGTATTCTTATTTCGGACAGTAAATCTGAAGATACTAAAAATCGTCTTGATATTATCAAACAAACGGTAGACGGATTTAAAATTGCCGATGCAGATTTAGAGCTTCGTGGACCGGGCGATTTTTTGGGTTCAAGACAGCACGGTTTGCCGGATATGAAAATAGCCGACCTTTTTGCAGACCGTGAGGTATTGCATCTTGCAGGGCAAGAAGTGAATTTACTTATAAAAAATGACCCACGCTTACAGCAAGCAGAAAACGAAAATTTACGAGCTGAAATTTCAGCCTTGTATGAAAAACTTAACAGTAATTAGGTGGTAATATGTTTAAAGAAATATCTGCAAAAGAAATTAAAGAAAATCTAATAGGCGCTATAGCAGACGAATGGATGCTAATATCAGCAGGAAACGAAAATGAGTATAATATGATGACTGCTTCTTGGGGCTTTGCAGGTGAAATGTGGGGTAGTGATAGCGTGATTGCTATGGTAAGACCTCAACGTTACACAATGGAATTTATTAACGATAACGATTATTTCACTTTAAGCTTTTATGGTGAAAATAAAGATATTCACAAGGTGTGCGGTTCTAAATCGGGTAGGGCGGTTAATAAAACCGAGCTTACAGGCTTAACTCCTGTATTTGAAAAGGATACTGTATATTTTGAGCAAGCCAGGCTTGTATTGGTTTGCAAAAAGCAGTATGTGCAATCTTTAACGGAAGAATGCTTTATAGATAAAGAACCGCTAAAATGGTACGGTGATAAGGATTTTCACAATATGGTTATAGGAAAAATTGAAAAGGTTCTTGTAAAGAAATAAAAGAGGTAGTAAAAATGAAATTAATTATTGCATCTGATATTCATGGTTCGGCGTATTATTGCCGTTTGCTTTTAGAAAGATTTAAAGCAGAAAACGCAGACCGTATGTTATTGCTTGGTGATATACTTTATCATGGCCCCAGAAACGATTTGCCATGCGAATATGCACCTAAAGAGGTTATAGCTATGCTTAATCCTTTAAAGGATAAGCTTTTTTGTGTAAGAGGCAATTGTGATACCGAGGTTGACCAAATGGTGCTTGATTTTCCGGTTCTTGCAGATTATGCGATAATACCTGTAGGCAATAGAATTTTGTACGCTACACACGGTCATATTTATAACGAAAATAATTTACCGCCGTTTTCTAGCGGTGATATATTATTAAACGGTCATACACATGTGCCAAAGTGTACTCAACACGAAAGCTATGTTTATATGAACCCGGGTTCAGTTTCTATTCCTAAAGAAAATAGTCCGCACAGTTATATGGTGTTTGAAAACGGCGAGTTTATTTGGAAAGATTTAGAAACGGGAGAAATTTATAACTGCTATGGTTTATAAATTTTAATCTTAAAGATTATAGTTAAGTAAAAAAACATCCAACCTTTTTGGGTTGGATGTTTTTTGTATATTGGAATTATCCAAGTAGTACATCGGTTATAAGCATTACGCAAAAACCTACAAGCAATGCGTAAGTGGCACCTTGCTCACTACCGTGGGCATGGGTTTCTGGTATCATTTCATCGCTTATAACATAAAGCATTGTACCGCCCGCAAAGCTAAGTGCAAATGGAAGAATAACAGTAGCTATATTAACTGCAAAATATCCTAAAAGAGTACCTACAACCTCTACAAGCCCTGTAATCATAGCGCATACAAAGGTTTTTTTAGCGCTTACACCCGTGGCTAGCATAGGACCTATTATTACCATACCCTCTGGTATGTTTTGAAGAGCAATACCGCCCGCTATCATAAGAGCTTGCGAGGTGTTGCCTGAACCGAAACCAACGCCTGCAGCTATACCCTCGGGCAGATTATGAATTGCTATTGCTGTTACAAATAATAAAACCTTATTTAAATTTGCGTTGTTATGCGCTTCAATATCAGAACCTATTAGTTTATGTAGGTGAGGCACCAACTTATCAATAAGATTAAGGCATATAGCACCTGAAAAGATACCGACAACAGTAATTAAAATACCATATTTTCCGCCGTAAACAATAGATGGTATTATAAGACCAAGTACCGCCGCCGCCAGCATAACACCTGCCGCAAACGACAATACAATATCTGAAAATTTATGTGATATTTTTTTGAAAATAAACCCTAAAACCGAGCCTATTATTGTTGCGCCGCCAACACCTAAACCGGTTAATAATACGAGTTTCAATATAGTATTCCTTTCTGATAAAAGGTCCCGATTCTAAAACCGAGACCTTTGCTTTAATGATTATTCTGCTTCGAAATCATCCTTGCCTACACCGCAAAGTGGGCAAACAAAATCATCGGGAAGGTCCTCGAATTTTGTGCCGGCTTCGATACCGTTATCAGCATCGCCAAGCTCCTCATCATAAACCCAACCGCAAACACTGCATACATATTTCATTTTACATTCTCCTATCTATTATTTTTAAAGAACTAATGATGGCGCACTGTAAACTCTGCCACCAAGCTCTTGATTAAGCATATAAAGACTTTTGGGGTCTGAGCCGAAAAGCTCCATTTTAGAAATTAAATCATTTGCATTTGTTTCTTCTTCTCCCTGCTCTTTAACGAACCAATCAAGGAACTGCATTGTGCGGAAATCCTTAACCTCGTAAGCGGCGGCGTATATATCGTTAATAAGTGATGTTACGTATTCTTCATGCTCAAGGCCTGCCTTTAGTACGTCCATATGGCTTTCGAAAACCTTATCGGGTTTTGCAATTGCCTCTAATGTTACTTTTTGATTTTCGTTCTGCAAGTAGGTATAAAAGAGCATAGCGTGGTCTCTTTCTTCTTGTGCTTGAATCATATACCAGTTTGCAAAACCGTCCAAGCCCTTATCCTCGAAATAGTTTGAAAAATCAAGGTAAAGATAAGCCGAGTAAAACTCTTTATTGATTTGTTGATTTAATAATTCTCTTACTTTTTCATTCATCATTTTTAAATTCCTCCTTTTAAAGATGTTTTTATTATAGTTCCTTTTATGATATTTTGCAATAGTATTTATTGTATCTTAGAAAGATATTCTTCGGCGAAATGTGCCGAAACTGCACCGTCAGATGCCGCAGTTATTACCTGACGTAAAGCTTTGGTGCGAATATCACCTGCAGCAAAAACACCGTCAACATTAGTTTTAGTTGTTTCATCAGCTATAATATAGCCGTTTTTATCAAGGTTTATTACTGAATTTTCTAAAAATTGTGTAGCTGGTGCTCTACCTATGCTTATGAATATGGCGTCACAGGAAATTTCTGTTGTTTTTTCGGTATTAGTATTCTTAATTTTAACACCTGTTATTTTATTATCGGTTACAAATTCACAAACTGTGCTGTTCCATAAAAACTCTACGTTTTTAGTCTTTAGTAACGGCTCGTGATAAATTTTTGTAGCACGCAAGGTATCTCTGCGGTGAATAAGATAAACCTTTTTTGCAAGACGGGAAAGGTAGAGAGCGTCAGATACAGCAGAATTACCTCCGCCTACAACTGCTACGGTTTTATCTTTGTAAAATCTGCCGTCACAATGAGCGCAGTAGTGAACACCTTTGCCTAAAAGAGCCGCTTCACCGTTTATGCCTAATTCTTTTGGGTTTGCACCCGTAGCTATAATTACGGTTTTGGCGAAAAATTCACCCGAATCTGTGGTGATTTTCTTTATAGTTTCAGAAAAATCAACCGATGTGACCTCGGTGTATTCTGTTTTAGCGCCAAAGCGTTCTGCAGACTGTTGCATTTTCATACCAAGAGTAAAACCATCTACACCCTCTTCGAAACCGGGGTAGTTATCAATATCGCCCGTAAGGGTCATCTGACCGCCTGCGGATAATTTTTCAATTATCAGGGTATCAAGCCCTGCTCGTGCGGCATAGAGTGCAGATGTGTAGCCTGCGGGTCCGCCGCCGATTATGATGGTATCATATATTTTATTCATAATTCACTTCCCCTATGTTTGATTGACTTATAGGTGACAAAAGTATATAATAAACTTGTAAAAATAGTGCTAAGTAAAGGGGTATTATTATGGCCAGAGCTATGTTTGAGCCAATATATAATGATATGTTTCCTTTTTGGAACGAAATTTCTGAAGAGGATAGAGACTTGATATGTTCAAGCTCGGTTGCGCTTAGTTATCCAAAGGGTACTAATATTCACGACGGCAACGGTTGCTCGGGTGTAATATTTGTACGCAAGGGTAGTATACGAATGTATATTATGTCAGACGAGGGTAAGGATATTACACTTTACAGACTTCATAGCGGGGATATGTGTATGCTTTCAGCCTCTTGCGTGCTACAAAGCATTACGTTTGATGTGTTTGTAGATGCAGAGGAGGACAGCGAATGTTACATAATAGACGGTGAAGCCTTTGCACAGGTTACGGAGCGTAATTCTAACATTAAGATATTTGCTTTAGAAACCGCCGTTTCTCGTTTTTCCGATATTATGTGGGTGTTTCAGCAAATACTGTTTATGAGTATGGATAAACGCCTTGCAATATTTCTGTGCGATGAGAGTGCCAGAACCGGTAGCGATGTTATAAACCTTACCCACGAACAAATAGCAAAGTATATAGGCTCTGCACGTGAGGTAGTATCAAGAGTATTAAAATATTTTACTAATGAGGGTTTAGTGGAATCCTCACGTAAGGGTATTAAAATTCTCGATAAAAAGCGACTTAGGGAATTAACCCTCTAGCATTGCCAGAATTTGTGCCTTTGGTCTTGCACCTGCGGATTGGTTAATGATTTTACCGTTTTCTATAACAACCAAGGTTGGAATACTTACTATACCAAACTGTGCTGAAAGCTCGGGTTCTTCTTCTACGTTGATTTTGCCTACAAAGTATTGGGGATTTTCTTCGGCAATTTGGTCAACTAACGGCGATACCATACGGCAAGGACCGCACCAATCGGCGTAGAAGTCAAGCAAAACCTTTTTATCGCTGTTTTCAACTAAATTAAAATTTTCTTTACTTATTTTTATTACACTCATTTTTAAAATTTCCTTTCTTTAGGTTAAGTTTAGTTTAACCCATTTTTATGAAAATTTCTGTGATTTAATCACAAATTTAAAAACCGACTAAAACAGTAAAGTTTTTAGTCGGTTTTATAATGTGTAAACTCTAATTGTTGTTAACCTTTAATTCTATATAAGTTATTTCAGCATTGCTTTTACCTGTTATTGTGATTAACTGTGTGATGGGTTTAAGGTTAGTTGAAGGCACACTGAAAGCGACAAAATCTTTAGCAGAATATTTAGGGTGCTTTACTGCAAAGCAATCTGAACCGTCACCGCTATAAGTACAGCAGTTACCGTTAAAGGTTACAGAAATTTCTGAGTGTTCGGCGTTCTTTAAACCCACAAACAGGGTGAGTTCAGATGTTTCTTCAAGCCTTCCTGTTTGTATTTCAAATTTGGCGCCATTTTCAATTATTTTTGGCAAAGGCATCCATCTTTCGCCAAAATCGGTAAAACCGCTATCTTCGTGGGTAAGCACATGCCTACGGATACCTTTGAGACATTTTTCAATATCACCGCAATTGCGCCATATTTCTAAAATTTCTTCTTCGTTTTGGTAACAATTAATATCGGGCGCCGCAAGGAAAGGATGATATATGTTATATACATAGGTACGCTTACTGCCTTGTGCGTGGTATTGCACAGTATGAGCTTTTGCAATATCTATATCTGTAGGATGTTTGGGGTAAGGGTATGGAGTATTCATTTCAAGCCCTGCAAAAATTTCTACGCCATAAGGAGAGAGCTTTTCTACCCATTCTGAAATTGGCATAGCAGTATCGGTGGTCATCCAACGGGCAGAGGGGGAAATATAGTCTACAAGGCCGTTTTTTGCCCAGTAAACCGTATCAAATCCTATTGTTTTACTAAAATTAATATCTCTGGGTAGTCGCACAAGAATTTTGATTTTATGGCCGTGCTTTTCTTCGCATGTTTCAACTATTTTTTTAACGTTAGCCATAAACTCGTTCATAATGGGGGTTATGTCTCTGTAATTATGGTAGTCAAATATCATAGGCTCACGCATAAAGTCGAGCTCTATACCGTAAACGTCAAGCTCAGAAAGCTGTTCTTTTATGTAGGCTAACATTATTTCTCGTACTTCGCTATAGGTGTAATTTATACAGTTTTTAAAGTAGCCGTAATCGTCACCTAAAAGCCAGCCTTTTTTCTTAGCTTTATAAAAAAAATCACTTCTTAAAAAGGCGGTTTCTTCATCCGGAAAATGACAATCGCCCATACGAAAAGAAAGCCAAGGGTTTATACCAACCTCTTTACAGCGTTTTATCCATAACTCAGTAAGCGCTACACCACAATCTTCACGACAACGCTTTGGTAAAGCTATTCGAGGATGATTGGAATAGTCTACAGGTATACCGTTTTCAATTTTTTGATAGTATTTAGCGATTCTATCGGATATGACCTTTGAGGGTGTTACAGAGTTTTGGCAAAAGATATTAAACAATATATCCCCAATGCCGTTGTTCTTATAATAGGTATCAATATAAGCTATGGCTTTGTTTTCAACATCGGACCAATCTTCTTCCTTGAGATTGCTCAAAAACCACCATTCTGCGTCGCCATCCCAATTAAGTAAAATTTTGTTTTCTGGCATTGTGAAAATCCTTCCTTGGTTTAAGTTATATTGAATTTTTCTTCATATAAAGGTAATACGAAAATCCTGAGAATAATTGTAAAGCGGCAGAAGCGATTATAGATATTAGTGGACCGAAAAGCTTAAACATTGGTATGCAGGCAAAACCGGCAAGTGATGTACCAAGTGTATTAAGAAGCATTCTGCCGGCAGTATATTGACCCATTATATTATAATCTGCAATTTTCACTACCGCTACGGGTACAGCGTAACTTATCATATTTATAAAGAAAAAGGCTATGCCATAAAAAAGTAAAAACATTGTTGTACGGTTTCCTAATAACATAAGTGGCATAAATATAAATACAGCTATACTTGAAAGTAAAAGAATTTTTCTTTCATCTATTTTGCCTGAAATATAAGAGTACACCAAAGGTGAAGATATATTGATGGCATTTGTGATTATGATTAGGTAGGATGCCGATGTAGTATCTAAAAGCTTAGTATAATAACCTATAGTTACTGCCATTGTGATAATACCAAGGCAAAAACCACGGGCTAAATTTGGCAGTATGAGTAATGAAAAAGGCTTGTATTTAAAGTAATTTAGTTTGTTGCTTGATTTTGAATCGGTATGGTTACCGTCAAAGTTTTTTTCTTCGAATGATGATATTGTTTTACAGCAAAGTAGCGGCAGAATAAAGGAGATTATGTAGGTAATACTCATAACCGACAAGAAAGAAAACTTTTTTTGTAAAAACAGTAAAATAAAAGAAAAAGAAAGGCACACAACGCCGCCAAACATACCCGAAAGAGAAGCAGCTTTGCCGTAAAGTGACATAGGCATTATCTTATAGGGCATTTTATAACTTAGTATGTTGTGAATGCCTAAAGCAATATTAAAGCCGAGCGAGGCTATAACAAACATTATAAATAACGTATTGTTTTCTTTAAAGAAGCAAAACAGAACGATAAATATAATTATTGGTATTTGCAAAAGATATGATTTAGCATATGTACCTTTAATGTTTAAAATTTTATCGGCTTTTTTTGAAAAAATTATTATGCACAAGATTTGAATTATTTGCATTATTGAAGTATATATGTTTACGGTGTTTTCGCTGTACCCGCTTTCGAGCAAAACGGTTTGTATCATAGAGCCTACAAATAACAAATTAATTAAGCCGTTGAATATACCGTGAAGATAATATTTTTTGAAATTTTTTTCCAAATTAAAGACGCCCTTTTATTATGTTTATAGAATTGAAAAATATGTTGACTTAATATTTTTTCAGGATATAATTATATACAATATAATAGGTTTTTTCAATATCTATCAAGGACCTTTTTTAATAAAAAATGTCCTTTTTG
>JAZREW010000088.1:0-5069 GCA_045661005.1 Acutalibacteraceae bacterium
ATTAAGAACTATAGCATAGAAGGTACAATTTTCACCCTCAACCGCAATCATACCATGAGGAGTTGATGAATCGTAATAAATGCTATCTCCGGGTCCTAAAACGACCTTATGCTCACCAACTTGAACCTTTAAATGTCCCGAAATTACAAGGTCACATTCCTGACCTGCGTGGGTTGTAAGCTCAATATCCTTATGCTGTGCTTCTTCGCTATAAACACTTTCAACATAAAGTGGCTCAGCAATACGGTTTTTAAAAGCGTATGCCAAGTTATAATAGGTCATACCGTGTGCTTTTTCAATACGCTGACCTTCACCAGCACGTGTAACCGTGTAAGATTTTAGCTTAGGGCTGTAACCCTCAATAATATCAGTAACGTCTACATTGAAAACCAAAGCGCAACGATATATAAAAGCAAAGTTTAAATCACTTTCGCCGTTTTCGCAAGCAATATATTCTATTTCGCTTACATCAGTTTTTTGTGCCATTTGTGCCGTTGTTAAACCCTCGATTTCACGAAGCTCTTTAATACGGCCAGCCATTTCTTTAATTTTAAAATCAAGTCCTGTAATCTGTTGCATAATATCCTCCGTTTTGGGCTTATCTTTTGCTATTAAAATCACAAAAGGCTCGCCCCAAAGTTATGACTTTGAGACGAGCAATGCATATACATTTACCCGCGGTACCACTCAAATTGCAGTTAAAAACCGCCACTCTTGGAATCAAACAATTCCTATGCCTTTACGCAGCAATCACGAAGAGGTTCTACTAAAATTAAATTCGTTCTTCCTCTCAGCTCAGAAGCTACAGTGCAAATTTAACATTAATGACTTACAGCAACCGTCATCTCTCTGAAAATGTATCAATAAGCACACTCTTCATCAAAGCTTTTATATATTTTTATAATATCACAACATTTGGATTTTGTCAATGATTTAATAATTAATTCATATATTTTTTCAACAAAATATGATATTCGGTAAAAATAAATCTACGTAACAAGGATAAATCCAAAGAATTAATTCCTTCATCCTTATTAATATCGTACTTTGAATCGGTATCATTATTAAGAACAGCCTTATTGATTTTAACCAAATCTAAAATGTTTATATTTTTATCGGTATTAACATCACCATAGCTATTGCCATAGTAATACACGCCATCATATACGGTAGGCTCTGGGTCGTTGTTGTCATTTAAACTATCGCCGTCAAAGTCTACAAATCTTGAGCCATTACCCCTTTCGTAAAGCGTAAAGTTATTACCGTTGTGGTTAAACAATTCTGTAACACAAATCTTCTTACCGAATATGACACCATTTTTAGATTCGTTCTTTAAAGTTATTTTTCTAAAATTAGAAACACTAGATTTATAAGGCATAATATATTGTTCTTTATCGCCGTCAAAAATGTATTCACCGTCACCTTCGAGATTGCAGGAAAGATTGCCATTTAACTTAAAAATGCCGTTATTAACTAATTTAGCGCCAAAATCACAAGTAATGTTTCCTACCAACTGCAAGTTTCCGTTATTAACAAGCGTAGAGGTATTACTCGAATTAGAACCGTCAAGATGTACATTGCCTTTAACCGTGACATCTCCACCACTTGGAATTGTTAATGATTTTAGCGCAGATAATTCTATATTAGCCGTAATATCCTTTGTGATAACATAATCCATAGGTATTTCTATGGTATTATAGTTTGAAATAGAATCATACGTAAACCTTTGACTGCCAACTTTAATATTTTTACCTTCTTTATCAAGTGGATTTCCATTAAGTAAAAATTCACCGTTTATAATTGGGTTTGTGCCAGTAAATTTTATGCCTTCGCTATTTTCCACATAAACATTTTCCGCTTCAAATGAATTCCTTATATACTGTTTTTCAGTACCGCAGAATATTATATCGCCATAGCTTTCAATTTTGCTTCCAAGACTCTTGTGTAGCTTTAATATACCATAGTTTTTGATTTTTGAATAAGCAAATTGCGCTGCTTGCTCACCTAAAATTTCAAGTTCGCCGTCCACTATAAGGTCAGCATAACCCTCTTCTTCAAAATGCATACTTCTTGAGAGTTGTAGCAAACCGTCAATTTTAACCTTAGCCTCTTTAGGCACTGTTAACGTTTTTAGATTTTTAATATAAATATTTGCTTTAATGTCCTTCGTTATCTCATAATCTATGGGAATTTCTATATCGTTATAATCAGAAATAGAATCGTATGTAAATCTTTGGCTACCAACTTGAACATTATATCCTTCTTTATCCAAAGGATTTCCGTTAAGTAAAAACTCGCCGTTTATAATAGTATCATAACTGTTGAATTTTATACCTGCGCTATTTTCAACGTAAACATTCTCGGCTACAAAACTATCACCCACATACTGCTTTTCTGTACCGCAGAATATTATATCTCCGCAACTCTCTATCTCAGTTCCAAGATTTTTATGCAGTTTTAAAAGTCCGTTATTCTTGATTTTAGAGTAACCAAATCTTTCATATATATTCCCTACAATCTCTAACTCACCATCGACTGTAAGCTCTGCATCGCCTTCTACAAAAGAATTCAGACTTCGCGATAGCGTTAAATCACCGTCAATTTTAAATTTCGAGTTTTCGGGGATAGTAATTTTTTTGGTTTCTGCTAAAAAAATATTACCACAAAATACCCCATCAGGACAATAAAATTCGTTTTCACTTAATATATCCGAACCAAAGTCAAGAACAGCGCTATCATCAATTCTCCACTCAGTATAAACAGTACGTTTACGCTCAGAAACAGGAATTTTATCAACTATTTTTTTAACATCTTCCATTGTTCTGGCATATATATTATCTTCTGCATACATATTCTGATAGAAATTCAAATCACCTTTATTAGAAATCAAGCATATTTCCCTACTTGCTTCAAAAGAAGCATCAGTAAGAGCTCGCAAAATAGTATACAAATTTTGGTATGCCTGAACATCTTCAAATGTAAAATAATTCTTAAACACACTGTTTGCAGAAAGAATCATACTTGAACAGTCGTAAGCATATTCGGTAATGATTCTTTGTGTAGTGAAATCGTCAAGACTTTTTACCTGAAAAATACAATCGAAAACTACAAATACACTTACTTCAACAATTAACTTAACTACAGTATAAGGGGTTGCCGAGCCCATTGAATATTCAGCAATACACTCTACAACATTAACAGCTATATTAGTTAGTAATTCGCCCTTAATAAAGTTTTCAGCAAAATAACTTACAAATCCGTATTTTAACTGATTTTTAAGTCTATGCATACCGTCAAGCAACGCACCTTGTGGAGAAAAGCGCATTATGCTATCAATAGCATAAATTCGCATATCTTCCATAACAAGAGCTACCATCAATGCTTCACCGGCTTTTAAAATATTTCCGGCTTTTGAAATCATCTGTGATGCAGACTCATTCTCAATTATAAAATATTGCAACGACTTAATATCAGAATTGGAAACACACTTTAGCAACTGCGAATTATAAAGCATTGTTAAAGATTCATTAATCTTTTCAGCATCACTAACGTTTACACTATCTGCCCACTTTTCATAATACTCAAAAAGCTCGTGTAGCTTTGAAATCTTTTCAGCCCAGTCGCCTCCGGCACCCATAGTGTCAGTAAAAGTCCTACTTGTAGATTGCAATAAATGCTTTGCAAATAGCTGATTTGCATTATCAAGCGCATTTTCGTAGACATAATCGCTAACGCCCAACGCAGAACCCATAATACCAAGCCATTCTGTAATATTTACAGCTTTGAGTAAAGATTCCTTTGCAGTCATTGCCCAAAAATTAGGACTCTCCAAATAATCCATATACACCCTATCAAAAGCGCCTTGTGTATCTTGGATATAATTCATTAAATATTCAGAATCGTTAAGATAATCAGAATATGCATATAACAAATCCGAATATTGAGTATAATTTTCTTCCTTGGCATCAACCTTAATTTGTGTTAACGGTAGACCCACTACCGTTAAGGTTAGCACTAAAATAAATGATATAACACGCTTAAAAGCCTTCATTTTCTCACCTTAAAGCTTATTTCTTTGTATCTTACCGCTTATAGTTTTTGGCAACTCATCACGGAAAACAATAACTCTTGGGTATTTATAAGGAGCAGTATGTGTTTTAACATAAGACTGAATTTCTTTTTTAAGCTCTTCGGTAGGCTCTGTTCCCTTAGTAAGAACGATACTAGCCTTAACCACCTGACCTCTAATCTCGTCAGGAGCGGCAGAAACACCGCATTCAAGAACATAAGGAAGCTCCATAATTACGCTTTCAATTTCAAATGGACCTATACGATAGCCAGATGACTTAATAACATCATCTATACGGCTAACATACCAGAAGTAACCATCTTCATCACGCCAAGCGGTATCACCTGTATGGTATACATCATCGTACCAAGCTTCGTTTGTCTTTTCGTCATCAAGATAATATTCTCTGAACAATCCGCAAGGAACATTATCCTTGGTTCTGATTACAATTTCGCCTACCTCACCATCTGCAACTGAATTGCCGTCAAGGTCAACAATATCAACATCATACTGAGGAGAAGCCTTACCCATAGCACCAATCTTTGGTGTAGTACCGTAAAGATTAGCAATTGTAAGAGTGGTTTCGGTTTGACCAAAGCCTTCCATAATCTGCAAGCCAGTAGCCTCTTCAAATTGACGGAAAACTTCAGGATTAAGGGCCTCACCTGCAGTTGTCATATGATGAATCGAAGATAAATCATACTTAGAAAGGTCACTCTTTATAAGCATTCTAAGCATTGTAGGCGGAGCACAGAAAGTAGTAATGTTATATTTTGCAAACATTGGTAAAATTACATCTGGATCAAAGCGGTCAAAGTCATAAACAAAAACTGCGCCCTCGCATAGCCATTGACCATATAGCTTGCCCCAAAGTGATTTGCCCCAACCTGTATCAGAAATTGTAAGGTGCAACCCGTCACGCTCACAGCAATGCCAGTATTTAGCTGTAACAAAATGACCTAAAGCATAGGTGTGCTTGTGTGCTGCCATTTTTGGATTA
>JAZREW010000089.1:0-4841 GCA_045661005.1 Acutalibacteraceae bacterium
ACATGGCTACGATCCGACTTCTCGCTTTGATTCGAGTAATTCTGCTTATACTTCGGAAGTTCTGAACAATTATATTAGCGAAAATTCAAACCTTAGTATTCTGTTGCATGTAAGAGCAGCCCGTGGCGATATTTCGGTTGATGATATAAACCTTAAGCAAACCGATAAATTATCAATGGATGATTCTGTTGACGAAGAAGAGGATTTCGGCGTTTTTGCAGGCAATCTAAAAAATTATAGCTTTGAAAAGGAAAATTGGTCGATTTCAAAGCTTACCGACCAAACGGTAACTATCGATTCTACCGAAGCTCATAGCGGTTCTAACTCTTTAAAAGTAAAGATGGTAGAAAGAAAGTCTTCTTATGCTAGTGCCGTAAACTTCACTACAAGCACAATAGCAGGTCTTGATAAAGAATTTGATACTACTAAAAATTACCGTGCGGCAATATGGGTTAAAACCTCGAATGATTTCGCAGGTTCTATAAGTTTTCAGGTGTCTCAAAACGGACAAAAGAAATGGTATAATTACCAAACAGAATTACACCTTATTGGTAACAATACTACTGCGGAAACCGGTTATACCAAATGGACATATTTGTATACACCTAATTTTACAGTTACCAACCACGATATAACGGTTACTCTGATTGTTAATGGTGTTGGTACAATTTGGTTTGATGATGCGCAGATAATTCTTGACCCTGAGGCTGATAATGTAATAGGCAACGGCGGTTTTGAAAGTGGTGTATGGACCACTTGGGGTACTGATAATTTAGCAACAGAAAAGGTTACAACAGATAATCAAGAAACCTATGGCTCTGCAAGAGCAGCTAAAATTGAAATCACAGATTCTCTTGATGCTAGTGTTTACATAGTGAATGGTTTAAATACAAGTAAGTTTGACCCTGAAAAAACTTACGAGCTTTCGTTTGCGCTTAAATATGATGGTGTTGCATCCGCAAACGGTATAAGGTGTGCTATCTTACAAAGCTATAGCAGAGAAAATGCTGACGGTACCGTTTCAAGCGGTTCTACCTGGTATAGATATTGCGGTTCTGAGCAGATTATTAAAACGGGTGGTGGCAGTCAGGATTGGACAGAGTATAAGTTTACTCTTACTTCTTTAGGCTGGGTAGAAGGATTTAAAAGCGCTAATATTTATTTTTATCTTTACGATAAAGGAACTGTGTGGATAGATAGCGTGAAAATGATAGATACAACTTCTAATCTTGAGCTAAAAGAAGATGTTGTTGTAGCAGATACTGAGCCGGGCGAATATCCCGCTAATTCCTTTGTGCAACTGTATACTAAGAATAAGTCTGATGATATTTGGTATACTGTAGACGGTTCTAACCCTGCTGTTTCTCAAACGGCAGTAATGCATAAAGCGGGTGCAGGAATTTTAATTACTGAGGATATTACCATAAAAGCTTGCACAAAAAGTGAAGATGGTAGTATGGGTGAGGTAGCAGTATTTGAATATACCTGTGATTCCGGAATAATACCTGATGACGAACTTTGGCCTTTAAGCAATTACAGCGATTCTGTTTTTCTTGATACAGAAGTAAGAAAAGTAGGTAATAATTCGATTAAGATTACGGGTGATAAAAATAATAAATATATATCAACTGATGATGTAGAGTTTTTATCTATTTATGATTATAAACTAGGTTTTTGGGTGAAAACGGAGAACCTAATTAATACAGACAGAGTAAGTCTTGACATCTTTTTAAGCTCACCAGCAGGCGGCGGCGATGAACCTCATCCTTTTAAAAGTGATGTTCGTGGAGCTACTGTAGGTAATTATGGTGAATCGTTCTTTAAGTTTGAAACTACTCAGGATTGGACCTATTATGAGGTCGATTTACATTCACTAAATGGTTGTCATTCTGCTATAAACCTTATATTTAGAAATAAACAAAGTCACGGTACTGTATGGATTGACGGCGTATCCCTTACAGCGGTGCCTAAAAA
The DNA here is from genome assembly GCA_045661005.1 of Acutalibacteraceae bacterium. GTDB lineage: Bacteria > Bacillota > Clostridia > Oscillospirales > Acutalibacteraceae > UBA737. The sequence goes on from JAZREW010000089.1 coordinate 1,975, forward strand.
TAATTATCCACTAACTGTTAGCTCTTTAAATAAAATTATCGGTAATATTTATACTCAAAGCATAGATGAAGAATTTAATATTGAGCAGGGTATCTATTTTAAAAACAATGCAAAAACTGCAGAAATCGGAATTGTAAAATATAGCATTGTTAACGATTATAAACCTGATACTGTAATTGCTAGCGGAGAATTTGATATTAGTGTAAACAGTGAGGAAAATGTTCTTAAATATATAGATATTTCTTGTGCTAAAGAGTATGGCACATATACCATTAATTTAACTATGGAAAATTCTCACGGCGCTATGTATAAAATTGGTAAGGTTGAATTTAGCCGTGTGATTGATAATACGCAAATAATGGAAAACGGTGGCACATATTTAGGTGTATGCGGTGTTGTTTCAACGGCAGAAATGGCAGGTCTTCATAATTCTATAGGTAATTCAATGTTACGTATGGACTATGACTGGCTTGATGTTGAAAAAGAAAAAGGCGTTTATACTATTCACGAAACCAAAGATAATTATATAAATATAATGCTTGAAAATAATATTGAACCTATGGTTATTTTTAATGACCATGGTTGGCCTTCTTGGATGGAGAAAAGAGCATGGCCTACAACTGAGCACGATGTTGAGCATTTCTTGGGGTATATAAAGTTTTTGGTTGAAACATATAAGGGTAGGGTTAAATATTACGAATTTTATAACGAGGTAAACCATAGAAATTGGGTAAATCCCAATTCATATCCGGACGCTGTAGGTTATACCGAGCTTTTGAAAAAGGTATATAAAGTTGTAAAAGAAGCTGACCCTGACGCCGTTTTGGTTGCGGGTGTTACAAGCGGTATAGCTAGCGGTTGGGCAGAAGTAATGTTCCAAAATGGTGCCGCAGATTATATGGATGCATATTCTGTACATCCTTATATTCAAAACAATTCGCCCGAAAGTGTTTCATGGCTTGATAGTATGCAAAATCTTTGCGATATTATGGAAAAGTATGCCGGAAGACCTTTCCCGTTATTTATAACCGAGATTGGTTGGCCAAATTCAAGAACGGTAGAAAAAGGTAATACTTATCAAGATACTTTAGCGTATTCGATACGCACCTATACTATTGCTAAATCGCTTACAAATCTTGAAAAAATTGTTACATATTGTGTTGGTAGCGGAAATGGTATATATAGCTCTGAAAATCAATATGGTATGTTAGGCGGCAACAATAACGCTTTACCACTAAGTGTTGGTAGGGCAGCGTTTAACTATATGCATGATGGATTTGAATACGATTCATCACCAAGCTTTTCTCAAGGTGTTTATACATACAAATTTACAGGTGAGACTGAAGATATGTATGTTTTGTGGACAGACGATGTTGAAGATACCGTAAAAGTAACCACTACTTGTAACAGCGGTAGAGTATTTGATATTTTTGGTAATGAAATTGAAACAGAATTTATCAATAATCAATTCTATACTAATATAGGTTCACATGTTGTTTATTTGCGCATTCCAAAGGGTGAAAGTATAACTAGTTTAACCGTAGCAAAAATGCCACAGGATATATTAGATAATGCGTTGCTCAGTAACGGAAGCTTGGAAAAGAAGCCAGGCTTCTGGACTACGGATAGCGTTAGTTATATGGATACCGAAGAGAAATTTGATGGTAACCGATCTTTAAGAATAAGATTTTTCGAAGGTGAAACGGGCGGAACTACATTTGTACTTGGTATTTCAAAAGAAAAAATGGCAACTTTGGATTCTTCGGTGAACTACAAGCTAAGGTTTTATGCTAAGAGTGACGGTAATTATGAAGGCGGTCTTATAATAGACCCCAGAATGTATTCCGGCGGAAAAGAAATTTATTATTGTAACTGGCTTTATGGTTCGGATTACCCAATACTTAACACAGGAACTATTCCTACTGAATGGACAAAGTATGAAACACAGCAGTTCCCGCTTATTGGTGATGAAGTAACGCTTATGGTTTCGATTAACAATAAGATCGCTAAGTCTGATGCATATGTTTGGCTTGATCGTTTTGAAATAGTTCCTGTAGAAGAAAATAAAACGAATGGTACTATTAAAGTGAGCTATGATACAAACCGTGGTGTTTATGCTGTTACAGTTACGGGTAAAGAAGGTTATATGCCGTCTGGTCTTATTGCAAGAGGCAGTAATAAATCCGGTGGGCAAAATTATACATATGTTACGACTTTGGGCAGTTACAGAACGGCCGCAAACAAAATAGTTTATGCAGTTGATTTTGGTGAATATAATAAGTATTATCAAGGTCAAACTTTTAAATTATTTGATGCAACCTATGTAAAAATACCTGATGCTGATAAATATAAATACAGTATGGGCGATATTAATTTGGATTCTAGTGTAGATTTGCTTGATGTAGTACGGTTTAAGAAATATCTGCTTGGTAGTATTCACTCGAATGAGATTGAGTTTTTCACTGTTTGGTATGACCGCTCTAAATATACTTTAGGTGCTACTGATATTGCGGCGCTAAAGAAACAAATTTGGCAAAAATTTTAAACCTTTAAATCATAACCACTAGTAAACTAGTGGTATGCAGAGCCCCTATAAGGGGCGCCTACTGGCTAGGTCCCTAAAAGGGACCTCGAAAGTTTGGCAACGCATTACCATCTCGGGCAGCCGCTCACGTGCGGCTGTCTTTTTTGCCTTTTACTTCTTGTTACCCGTGAACGGGTCAATGAATTCTTTTATACTAATTTGTTCTGCTGCGTAATCTTCTTCTAACTGATTCCTTATATATTCTGCTATAACTTTTTTGTTTCGACCGACCGTATCTACATAATAGCCTCGGCACCAGAAACTTCTAGTGCCGTATTTATAC
>JAZREW010000090.1:0-5412 GCA_045661005.1 Acutalibacteraceae bacterium
CAGCTCCGCTGCCCTGATTATCCTTAACGCTATTTACCTTAATATAAGCTGAGAATAAATATGTTTTTGTAGGATCTGTAACTGCAGAAAGTCCTGAATAAATGCTGTGAGGCTTATCACTTGCACCAAAGTACAATGAATTTTCACCTGCGTAAGCATCGGTATTAACTACAACACCTGTTGTTGTACCTGTGAACTTTTCACCAACATTTGTAGTTTCCATATGTCCGCCTAAAATAAGGCCGGTATCAGGCATATCAACTTCTACTAAAGAAATATCATCAAGATATGTATCGTTAGAGCGAGCAAAGAAGTAAATACCGTAAGCTTCAACACCAGTTATGTACTTAGAAACTCGTACCCATTCGCCATTTGTAGTGCCTATAAGAAGCTTGTGCTGTGAATAATAGTCGCCGTTATTTATATTGCCACCGTTAGCATTATAGAACTGAACCCATACATCATAAGGGTCACCGCTTGTATTAACGCTATTAACCTTAACATAAGCTGAGAAAAGGTAAGTCTTTGTAGCATCTGTAGGTGCCTTGAACGGTTTTGCTACAGAAATATTAGTAGATGTACCGCCAATGTGTATAGATTTTTCACCTGAATGTGCATCAGAGTTAACTACTGTAGTGTAGTTATTACCTGCATACTTTTCGCCTACAGTATCATTCTCTATATGACCGCCTTCTACAAGACCTGTATCAGGTAATACTATCTCGGTTAAAGAGATATTATCTACATAAACATCGTCAGAGTATAGATAAAGACCATACCACTTAACATTAGCACCGGTAAACATAGCGGTAACACGTACCCACTCACCGTTTGTAGTACCTGACCAAAGCTTAAAGTTGTTATAGTAATTACCCTTTACAGGACTACCGTCTTCTTTATCAAACTTAGCGTAGATATCAGCGCCACTGCCCTGATTGTTTTTAACACTATTTACCTTAATATATGCCGAGAACATATAGGTTTTTTCAGGGTCTGTAACTGAAGAGATTCCAGCATAAATGCTATGAGCACTTGCCGGGTTTGCAGTTGCGCCAAAGTGTAAAGAATTAGCACCTGTGTAAGCATCAGCATTTGTAACAAAACCTGTTGTTGTACCAGAGAAAGTACTGCCTAAAGCTGTGCTTTCCATATGACCGCCGGCAATAAGACCGGTATCCGGTACTGTAATTTCTACCAATGAAACATCATCAATGTATGCATCAGTTGAATAAATTTGAATATTAAAGTCTTTAGCGTCTGCGCCTGTGAAAACAGAAGTAACACGTACCCAACCGTCTGTAACACCTGAAACGAGCTTGTGGTTGTTGTAGTAGTTGGCCGGTACGTTACCGCCTGAAGCTTTAGCAAACTTAACAATAACATCTGCGCCGCTACCCTTATTATCGGTAACGTTATTAAGCTTTATGTAAGCTGAGAATAGGTAAGTCTTTTCAGGGTTTGTAACTTCGGTGAACAAACCATAAAGGTTGGACATGCCAACGTCATTAGCACCTATTTTTAATGACTTTGTACCTGTGTAAGCCTCTGTAGTAACAATAGAACGTGTGCCGTAATAACCACCGCTGAAAGCGTTGGCACCTACATCAAAGCTTTCCATATTACCGTTAGCAATAAGGCCTGTATTGGTTGCAGTATATTCTACCAAAGAAATATCATCAATATACGCATCGGTTGAATAAATCTGAATATTGAATGCTTTAGCGTCATGACCGCTAAATACTGTGCTTACACGCACCCAACCATCAGTAACACCTGAAACCAACTTATGGTTGTTATAATAGTTACCGGGTACATAACCGCCCGAAGCTTTATCGAACTTAACTATAACATCTGCGCCGCTACCTTTATTATCGGTAACGTTGTTAAGCTTTACATAAGCTGTAAACAAATAAGTTTTTTCGGGGTCTGTAACTGATGATAAGTTAGCATAAAGGTTTGAAAAACCGTTTGCATTCTCACCAATTTGCAAGGATTGTTTGCCGGAATGAGCTTCACTTGACACTACCATACGAGTGCCGCTATAGCCGCTACCGAAAGCATCAGTACCAACAACTTTATCCTCCATATGACCGCCAGCCACAAGACCTGTGTTAGGCAAATCATAATTCACTTGCGTATCAGCGCTTACAACAATAGCGCCGGCAAGTGAAAGCACTACTATACAAATAGAAAGTGCCAGCGAAACGATTCGCTTAAACTGATTTAGAGCTACTTTTTTCATTTAAGTCTCACTACTCCTTTTTAAATTTTTTCTCGTTTCTCGTGGAGATACACTCCCCATCAAAACAAATATACTAAAAACCTACAAAAAAATCAAGATGTACAGTTATTTTTTATGAATTTTTCTAATTTTTGTCTGTTTTTACTAATCTATATTCATTTCATTAATTCAATTATACTAACCATAACTTGTAAATATAAACTTTTAAGTTAAAATTTGGAAAAAATTTTAAAAAAATATCCACCCCTTAACTTAAGAGGTGGATGTATTTATTTAGGGGTAGCTCAAAGATTAAAAGTATTACCGCATAACCCCATTATTTATTATTTCTGTTGACCAAGAGTGGTATCGATACAATTTTGTACCTTTTGACGCTGAGCGCTTACCATTTGACCAATGTCCTCACCCTTTGCAGCATCTGGTGTGAAGTTACCAATAATACTGCTAGCTGAAGTTGTAGAGGTTGAGAAGCTTGAAATTCTGTCAATAGCCATATTGCCGTTAGCCAAACCTTCGATAACTGCCCATTCTTCTTTTGAATAAGCGTTCTTATCGCTAGATGAGCTTGAATCGTAAGATGACTTGAACTTAGCCCAGATTATAGCATATAACGGATTTCTACCCTTACCGCAGGTAATAAAGTCGAGTGAACCGCCGGGATATGCCTTTTCGGTATTTTCGTCTGCCAACGGAATCGGTACTATGCCCATATTGTTAGGATCGTTATTAAATGCTGCAAGACCGTCGTTAATAGCAGGTCGAATATACTGCTGACCATATACATAAGTTTGATAATACATATACGATTTACCTTCATAGAAACGTGTTGTATCATCTGTGAAAGCGAATGGACCCATAATTGCGTTGTTACCTGTTGAAATTTTCTGCAAATATGTTAACGCATTTATGTTTCTGGTAGCGGTAAGATTTTCTCTGATTCCGCTATCTGTAAAGCTAATCCACTGTGGATTATAAGAAGAAACTACTGCGGGAGCACATTCACCATCTAAGAAATAAACACCCTTTGAAGAATCGGTTACTATTCTGCCCATTTCTTCAACCTTCTTCCAGGTCCATTTGCCTGCTTTATAAAGAGTAAGCGGATCTTCAAGACCTGCTTCTTTGAAAAGCTTCTTGTTGTAGTACAATACGCTAGGCTGACTGGATGCAGCACCGTGACCGCATACACCGTAAAGGTGATTATCCCAAGAAGTATACTGTGAATAGTTGAAATCTATAGAATGCAAATTATTCTTGCTAGCGTCATAAAGGTCAGCTGTTGTAAGAGCATTCTCAAGCGGATCGATAAGACCCTTAATAGGCTCGGTTGGGAAGTCACTACCCTGCATACCGCAAATATCGATAGCGTTGTTTGCTGCAACTGCTGCTGCCATCTGTGTAATACGGGTTGCATAGTTAAGGTCAATTATTTTAACCTTACAGTTATACTTTGTTTCAAATGCCTTTACAGAACGCATATATGTAGATGTAGCACCGCCGCAGGTCATCATTGTAACTGTTACACCCTTAAGGTCAAGATTCTTATCTACAGGTGTATCGCCGGCTTTAATAATATAGTTTGCTTTAAAGCCTGTGATGTTAGGTTTTACACCATCGCCTGTAACTGTTACACCGGCACCTGTTCCAGCACCGTTATTTGTTGTTTTGCCTGTTGAAGAAGTTTTTGTTGTTGTAGAGGTGGTGGTTGTTGTAGTGGTAGTAGCACCTTGACCCTCACCGTCTGTTGCGGTTGTGTCGTCAGCGTCTGTTTTGTTATTTTCTTTTTCTACCATAATAGTGTCTGAATAGTAAGACCATTCATCTTCGTTTTTCTTACACGCAGCTAAAGAAAATACCATTATAACAGCTAACGCTAATGAAACTATTCTTTTGATGTTCATAAATTTTCTCCCTTTTATTTTGTAATATGCCTTTAGGGCTATTATCATTTTAATATCTTATTCACAATATGTCAACAATTGCATTAAAAAATGTTTTTAAAAATACATAAAAATGTTTTTTTAGCCTAACACGTAAAAAAGCGAATTATTAAATAAATGCATATAGGTCGGTTATATTTTCGGGAATATCCTTAACATTCTGCAAATTACCAAAGCTCACGTTTTCAATTGGCTTATCTGTAAACAGCATAGTAGGATAATCGCAAGCAAAGAAAACCGCTTTATCACCCTCTGTTTTAGGCTTAATTCTGTTAGAGAACATATCGTAGGCTATATCCTTATCTGTGAATTCATCACAGCTTATTGATACATCACCGCAAAGCTCTTCTAAGGTGAAGAATGCTGTTACATATTTACCCTCAGAATTGCGGTATTGATACATTTCTAAGCAATCGTGAAGCTTGATTTGTTTTTCAAACTTAATATCACTTAAAAGGTTAGCCGCTACAGGAAATACACAATAAGCCGGCTTTACAAGATGGTCAACACCGTTTTCGCCCTCTTTAACGTAACAACCTAGTATACCTAGCATTTGTTCATAGTCTTTAGTATTATATCCGCCATCTGTAAGCTTGTAGATAGTCATCTTATCCATAAGCTTGTTACACTTAGAAAGCAAATACAACTGCAATGTGTAAGCCGCCTGCTGAATTTCTGTACAACCATCTACATTTTCAGGGCAAGTAGACCAACCGCTTTCGGTATTCCAAACAGGTTTGCCACCGCAATACTCATTCGAAAGCTCTTCATAAGCATCAAATTGGTCTAGCGTGTTCATCCAAGACTGTGTGCAAGTATAAGCCGGGCTTACCGGGAACAGATAATAATGATACGGATGAATAGCTAAAACATCAAAATAATCTGCGGCTCCTGCCTCAAGTGCTCTTTTCACCCACTTAACATTACAACGTGCATTACCGGCTGATACTATAGTAGCACCGGGGTCTTCTGCCTTAATTGCGGCACTTGCCGCCTTCAAAATTTTAACATAAGCTTCGGGCGTATGCGTGCTTTCACACTTTCTAGCCTTACATTGATGATCCCACTCACTACAAAATTCGTAAGCATAGCCAAGACCTTTAAACTCACGGGCAACAGCGGTACAATACTCTGTAAAATGCTTTAACTGGGTATCTGTTATTGAATGCCAAGTGCCTGCATCTTCATAAAGATTTTGCGTGCCACGGTCATCAATAACATACCGAACTC
>JAZREW010000091.1:0-1674 GCA_045661005.1 Acutalibacteraceae bacterium
AAGCGCCAAAAGCCGCCTCTTCTTTATGGGCAGGCGTTTTTAAAGACATACCGAATATCTTTACAAAACGTTTTTGAAGTGCTTTGTTTACTCTGATACCATTGCCAGACGCTACAAGTACGGTTTTCTCTTTCGTAAGATAAGGCTTTATATCGCTATAGAAATCGTATAGCTCGTTTGCTATGCCGCACATTACACCGTCACACAAGGCGGACATATTAAAGTTATCTATACCAATGTTTTCTATACTTGCTCGCTTGTTAGGGTTAGCACGTGTACCGCTAAAAAGGGTGGATATTTCGAGCGGATTTTCGGTAATTTCTAAATTTTCTGTAATTTTATCCATAGCAGGATAAGCACTACTGATTTCACAACCTGAAACTACGCTTGCAATTTCTCTGAACAGATTTTCTAAAATAGCATAAGCTCTGCCACCGCAAAGGGAAGAGCCTGCCAGTATATAGCAGTTGTCAAGTAGAGGGCGGCAGTCAAGTGTGCAGTTTTCGGGTGGATTATTCACAAGGCAGGAAATTTGACTGCCCGTACCAACATTAACAAGTATACTGTTATCCATATCACTAACCGAGCCTAAAAAGCTTGCCTGATTATCGCCCAAAGCTACAGATACGGGTATATCTTTGTAATATCCCATTAAAGTGTAGCCGTTGCAAACGGCAGGGAACATATCAAAGTTTAAACCTAAAGTTTCTATACTTTGCTTATCAAAGCTATTTTCTTTAAGGCTAAATAACCCTAAGCTTGCGGCGTTTGAAGGATGCATTAAAGGTTTCTTGCTGCCTGTTAGTTTCATTGCGGCAAGGTCGTGTATGGTGCAAAACGAAACAGCGTTTTGTGGCACTAAGTCGTTTTGCATATCATAGAAGTAGGTTACTGCACCATAACCTGTAGCCAAAGAATATCCGCTTTTTTCAGACATATATTCGGCATAGGTTTTGCCGTTTTTAAATTCAAGGTTACCTCTACCGTCCTGCCATATTTTAAGCGGGCTTACAGCGTTACCGTCAGCATCAATATATACAATACCGTGCATCTGTCCCGAAAGACCAATGCTAACTACCTTTTTATCTGTACTAAGCAATTCACTCAGTATAGAATACAAAATTTCTATAAGTCTGTCAGCAGACTGTATTTTCTCCCATTCGTTTTCGGTTTGTATAAAGCTATCGTTTTTAAGGGTAATTGTTTTTACAATTTCTCCGCTTTTAGTGTCATGCAAAATACCGCAAACCGATGTTGTACCAATATCAAGACCTATTGAAAACATAGATTTCTCCTTTATATTAGCTTTACCCTACATTTCTGTAGAATTAGGGTCAAGTCTCTTAATAATATCCTGCTGAATTTCGGGTGAAAGGTCAAGGAAGTTAACAAATGTACCATGAATTCTCATGATATACACGCCTGACGGTGCATACTTTTTAGGGTCTGCCAATACCTTTCTGAGTGTATCAGGTGTAGTTACGTTTACATATAGATAGAAAGGTGCAACCCTATTTTGTAGCGCTTCATTAAAGAAAAGTGGATTAATAACACGTTTTGAGAAATCTAAGCGTTTGCCTCCAAGTGTTTCGGCTGTAAAGTACTTGGGGTCTATACCAAGGTGAGAAGCATATCCACCTCCCATTTTCTCAAAAGGCAAACGCATATTAGAAA
>JAZREW010000092.1:0-23013 GCA_045661005.1 Acutalibacteraceae bacterium
CCAGCACACCTAAGGTGCTTTCTATCAGAGCAAAGGGTGACTTTGTAGGTTCATTCTCAGTTTCTGTTACTAATGGTTCTGGTACACCTATAGAACTTAAATTCCTTGATAACCAAAGCTTTAACTGTGATAAGTGGGCTCAGTTTATGACCGGTAGCTTCAATATTACAGGCGAAGATATTACTGTAACATTAAAGCTTAACGGTACAGGTTCACTTCTTATAGATAATATTGATATAGCTGAAGACCCTGACCACGGCAAGTTGCTTGCTAACGGTGGTTTCGAAAAGGGTATGTGGTCTGCTGAAGGTACTGGTACAAAGAGCCTTGACTATGTTATTACCGATAATTCACCTGCAGCTCTCAAAATTGAAGCAGGTGCAGGTAAGGCTTTCAAAGCTTTCTACCTAGTAAATGATTTTGACAAAACAAAAGATTATAAGCTTTCACTTTCTATGAAGACAGTTGGCGTTGACTACGGTGCAGCTTATGCTCGTGTACTTTACAGAGGTCAGGGCAAAACTCAATGGGTTAAGTGGCGTGGTAATGAAAAAGTTGTTACAACAGGTGGTACATCAGATTGGCAGAACTTTACTGCTGTTATAGCAACTACCGATATGCCTGAGTGGGTTGAAGGTATTACCATTTACATCTGTATTGACGGTGTTGGTACTCTTTATGCAGATAATGTTGTTCTTACAACAGATGTTACTGAGGAAGATTTCCTCGTGAAGCAGCCTGAAATTGAGGGAGCTAAGTACGATGGTATTATCCACAACGGCGGTTTCGAAGCAGGCGCATGGTCTATGTTTGAAAATACCGCAGGTGTAGGTGTATCAATTGATACCGAAAACGGTCATGACGGCAGTTTGGCTTCACTTAAGTACGAATTGGCTGAAATTAAGGATAGTTATGCAAAAGCTGTTAAAACACAGAGCGTTACTGTTGACGGTTCTGTAAAGAATCTTGATACCGAATGGGTAAAGAATGCAGACGGCAAGATGGAAACCAAAGACAATTACTGTGTAAGTATGGTTATTAAGACTTCCGAGGATTTCGAGGGTGCCATTTATGCAGAGATAAGTCAAAACGGTGTAAGAAAGAGCTTTAACTATAAGCATCAGTGGTACTTACTTGGTGAATGTAGCGGTGCTGTAAACATTACCGAAACAGGTTATACAGGTTGGACACAGATTACTACTAATATGTTTAAGCCTACAGACGATGATGAAATCACAGTTCTTATAGGTGTAAACGGTAAGGGTACTATCTGGATCGACGATGTTAACATTATTAAAGACCCCAATATCGACAACCTTATTTCTAACGGTGGTTTTGAGACCGGTATTTGGGCTCACTGGGGTTCGGTAACAGATACAAATTATGAAAATGTTACTGCTGTTAAGGATGTAACCTACAATTCACCTAAGGCTGCTAAGATTGAAATTACAAATTACGAAAAAGCTGGCGGTGCGTATATTGTTAGCGGTATTGCTGTCAACAAGTTAGACCGTTCTAAGACCTATAAGCTTGACTTTGACCTTAAATATAAGGGCGTTGAAAGCGAAACCGGTGTACAAAGTGCTATTTTGCAGTGGTATAAGGTACAGAATCCGGATGGTTCTTTCCAAACCAATGCAGACGGTTCGGTTAAGACCGCTACTGCCTGGTACAGATACTACGGTAACGAGCAGCTACTCAAAATGGGTGGCGGAGATATGGATTGGACACACTACAGTCTAACCATTAACTCTTCAGGCTGGCATGAAAATCTGAACTCTGCAAATATTTTCTTCTACCTTTATGATGAGGGTGAAGTTTGGGTAGATAACGTTAAGTTAGTTGAAAAGGTTATTGACGGTAACATTGTTGCCGGCGAAGTAACCGCTGACGTAGCAGAAGGCGAAGTTCAGGTTGGCGAACGCGTACAGCTTTACACAGGTGACAGCGCTAGTGATATTTGGTACACAGTAGACGGTAGCGACCCCGCTACTTCAGAAACTGCTATGCTTTATGTTCCCGGCGAAGGTCTTATGATCACACACGATACAACTGTTAAGGCTTGTACAGTAAGTATGGATTCGGGAACAGGTAAGGTAGCTGAGTGGAAGTACACATGTGCACAGGGTTCAATGGTAGAAGATGATAAAATGTGGCCTACTACCAACGCTTCATATGCTACTGCACTTGATTCCGCAGTTAAAAAGGTTGGTAACAACTCTATTAGATTAAAGGGTGGTTCGGGTAGATATGTTTCTACAGGCGAAATCCCGATAGACTCTACCTTTGATTATAAGCTTGGTTTCTGGCTAAAAACAGAAAACTTAGTTACAAATAATGCAGTTAACTTTAAGATATTCCTTTCTTCTCAGGCAGGCGGTGGTGACGAAAGCCATCCGTTAGTTTCGGGTGTTCGTGGTGCTACAGTAGGTAACTACGGTAAATCATTCTTCGAGTTCAAGGCTGATCAGGATTGGACCTACTACGAAGTTGATATCAATGATATGAATGGTCTTAACAGTGCTATTACACTTATTCTCTATAATAGTGCATCTACCGGTACAGTTTGGCTTGATGGCGTAGAGCTTATTGCTATGCCTAAGGATAAATATCCAGTTACTGTAGAGTATGACACTAAAGTTAAGGGTAATATTTACCACCAGAGCACATTAAGCAACTTTACAATCACACAAAGCTTCATTCTTAAGAATAAAGCTAACTGCCTTGAGACAGGTGTGTTACACTTTGATGTTGTTAATGACTTAAGACCTAATGAAGTAATTCAGTCAGGTGATATGGATATAGCTGTACAGGGCGGCGGCAGAACTTCAAGCGAAATAATTCTTGCTTCTGTAGCTGAGTACGGTACATTTACGATTAAATTTACAATGACCAACGCTAAGGGTGCTGTGTACGATGTAGGTACAATTCAGTTAAGCCGTGTAAGAGATAATAGTGATTATGTTCAGGAACAAACTTCATTCTTTGGTACTACCGGTCACAGCGATAGCGCTTGGGCGCAGGTTGATAACTATGTAGGTAACTCTATCATCCGTTTCGACTACGACTGGGAAGAGGTTGAAAAGGAAAAGGGCGTATATTCAGTAGACGAAGAAAAAGATGCTTACATCCAGGCTATGGTTGATAACGGTGTTGAACCTCTTGTAATTTTCAATACTCACGGTTGGCCCTCATTCTTGGAAGATAAACGTATGCCTGCTCCCGGTTGGAACGAGAGCGAAAGCGATATGCAAAGCTTGCTCGGTTATGTTGAGTTCTTAGTATCTCACTATAAGGGTAAGGTTAAGTACTTCGAGTTCTGGAACGAAATGGACTACAGACATTGGGTAAATCCAACTCAGTTCTGCGATGCTAAGGCTTATGTCGCTACAATGGCTAAGGTATACGAAACACTTAAGGCAGCTAACCCCGATGCAGTGCTTATAGGCGGTGTAACTGCTTCTACAGGTTCTTCAGGTGTTAACTTAGGTTGGGCACGTACTGTATTCGAAAACGAAGGATACAAGTATATGGACGCTTACTCAATCCATCCGTATGTTCAGTTGTTCCCATCACCTGAGCAGGGCGAATGGAAAGAGGATATCGAAGACCTTCAGGCTATGATGAAGGAAAAGTCCGGCGTAGACTTCCCGTTGTGGATTACTGAAATGGGCTATGCAACTGCCCGTACTGATGTTCAGGGTAAAACACCTGAAATGCAGATCGCATTGTCACTCAGACAGTACACAATGGCTAAGGCTATAGGCATTAAGAAGATGGTTACATATACTCGTTCAAGCGGTAATGGTATATACAGTACCGAGAACCAGTACGGTATGTTCCACCACGACAGAGCTCGTCCTATGGCTATAGCAAGAGCGGCATTCAACTATATGCATGACGGTTATAAATTCGATTCTGTTAATACTAGTTTGAATCCGTTGCTTTATGCATACAAGTTTACAGGTACAGAGTATGATATGTACGTTCTTTGGACCGACAATGTTGAATATGAAGCAGATATTGTAACATCTGATGACAGCGCTAGAGTTTATGATATTTACAGTAACTCTGTTTATATTGAATACGAAGGCAATACATTTAAAACAGACGTAGGTGCTAAGCTTATTTACGTAAGAGTTGATAAGGGCGAGACAATTGATGCTGTTACTCTTACCGCTAAGAATCCTACAGAGGACAAAAATTCAAACGCTGACAAGAACAATAATAAGTCAGACGAATCCTCAGAAGACGAGTACGAAATCATAGAATGGTATGAAGAAGAAATCGAAGAAGAGGATGCTGAATCTGATAAGGATAAAAATAAGGTTAAGAGAGTTAAGAAGATAATCAAAAAGGTTATCAAGGGCGGAAACGATGGCGGATTCCCATGGCTCTATGTAATAATTGGTGCTGCAGCATTACTTATTTTAGCAGCTGGTACCTTAATACTAATTATTCTTATAAAACGTAAGAAAAAAATTAGCTAATTGATTTTTAAATATTCCGGACCGTTTTAAAGCGGTCCGGAATATACCGCTAACCACATGATAGGAGTGAAAATTTTGAAGACCGGAAAAAGAAAAATGCAAAGGCTTATAGCCCTTTTTTGTACCGCTGTATTGGCGTTGTCTCCGGCAATTTCGGCATCGGCAGAGGGTAAAACAGAAGATTCTGAAATTAAAACGATTACCTCTACCAGCATAAGCGAAACTGCTTATTTCAATTATTATCTTAAACATGTTTCAGATGAGAAACCTGTTAAAAAGATTGAAGTATTGCCGAATGCATTTGATACGGAGATTGACGGAAAGAGCGCCGTTACTTTAGGTATCGGAAAAAATGTGTTTGAAGCCAACTTTAATGTTGAGCAAGCCGGTACATATTTTTTAAACGTTACTTATCATACTTTAGAAGAAAATAACGCCGTAATTCAAACTGCTGTTAAGATCGACGGCGAGTTTATTTTTGATGAGGCAGAGCGTTTAGAGCTTTCCCGTTGCTATACTGATGATTTAGTTGACGGTAAGTTTGATACAGATAAATATGATAACGATATTAGGCCTTCTTCAAAAGAAATATACCGTTGGCAAAGCCGTGATTATATGGATACTATGTCTCTTTACAGCGAACCTTATATGTTCGCTTTAGAGCAGGGTACACATACCGTTAGTATTTCAAGTGAAAATCCGTTGGCTATTGCTTCGGTTACTTTTTATAATCCAGAAGAAATTATTGGCTACAGCGAATATATTAAAGAATACGAATCAGCTAAACCCGGCAAAACTGTAAGACAGGAAGCTGAGTTTGTATCAGAGAAAAACAGTGATAATATTTATCCTACATATGAAAAGAAGGACGCTTCTACATTGCCTAACAGTCCGGCTTCTATAAAGCTTAACACTGTGGGACAGAGTAACTGGAGCTCACAGGGACAGTATATTAGCTGGAAAACCAATATTGAAAAGGCAGGCTTATATTCTCTTACATTCAGAGTAAATCAAAGCTATAACAACAACGGTTCTTCTTACCGTAGATTACTTATAAACGGCGAGGTTCCTTTCAAAGAGGCTAACAGTATAGAATTCCCTTATTCTGTTAATTGGTATATGAAGACATTGGGCGATGAAAATCCCTATTATGTATATCTTGAACCGGGTGATACAGTAACTCTTGAATGTACTGCAGATGTTATGTGCGATATTTCAAGAAGTATTAACAGTACCCTTAATGACATGAGTGCGGTTTACCGTGAAATATTTGTTATTACAGGTGCCAACCCTGATGTTTATACCGACTATAACCTTGATATTAAAATTCCAACCTTGATGGACGAGTTGGAGCACATAAAGAAATCTTTAGAAGATACTATTGCGCTTATTCAAAAAGTAACAGGTACTAAGAACTCTGCAGCATCTACTCTTAGTGAGGTGCTTGAGACCTTTACCGAAATGATAGAAAAGCCTTATGATATTCACCGTTATGTATCTACTATTTCGGATGATATAACAAGCATGGGTTCTTTGGTAATGTCAGTAGGTCAGCAACCTCTTGAAATGGATTGTATTTATTACACCGCTGCCAAGGAAGAAATTACTAACGGTAAGGTTTCATTCTTTAAGAGTTTAAAATACTCTTTTGAGCGTTTCCTTTGCTCATATTCAACCGATTATGGTTCATTCTCAGGCAAGAATGACGGTGTTTTAAAGGTTTGGATTTCTACCGGTCGTGATCAGCTTACCACTATTCAACAGATGATAGAAGACGACTTTGAAAACAAGCATGATGTAAATATAGAGCTTAGCCTTGTTGATACAGGTGCCACCTTGTTACAGGCAACTATAGCAGGTAAGGGTCCTGATGTTGCACTTAATATTGAAGCGGGTACACCAATTCAGTTGGCTATTCGTGGAGCGCTTGTAGATTTAACAAATTATGATTTGGCTTCTATTAAGGATCGTTTCTATCCTTCCGCTTGGACATCCTTTGAATTCCAAGATAGTGTATATGCTATTCCTGAAACTCAGGTTTGTGATGTAATTTTCTACAGAACTGATATATTTGAGCTTTTAGGCATTGAACCCCCTCAAACTTGGGAAGAGTTCTATGGCATACTTGAACTTTTACAAAGAAATAACTTTGAAGTTGGTATTCCTGAAATCGGTGCAAATGCAGGTCTTTCTGCCGGTATAAGTACCTTTGCAAGATTCTTGCTACAAAACGGCGGTACATATTATACAGAAGATTACCGAAAAACCGCTTTTGATACAGAACCTGCTTATAGAGCATTTACTGAATGGGTAGAGTTATATAGCAAATATTCTTTAGACCGTTCTTTCGATTTCTTCAACCGTTTCCGTACAGGTGTAATGGTTATGTCAATTCAGCCCTACACTTCATACAATCAGCTTTATGCTGCAGCTCCTGAAATCAGAGGACTTTGGTCTATGGCTCCAATACCCGGAACACCTCGTGAAGACGGTACTATAAACCGTGCTGAAAACTCAACCAGCACAGGTTGTATCATGCTTAAGTCTGCAGAGGAAAAAGGTCTTGATAAAGAAGCTTTCGAGTTTATGAGCTGGTGGACTTCTTCTGAGTCTCAAATCCGCTACGGTAGAGCTCTTGAGGCTACCATGGGTATTGCTGCAAGATTTACTCCTGCAAACAGAGAAGCTCTTAACGAAATAGGTTGGAACTCAAAAGAGCTTTCGGTTATAACCTCTCAGCTTAATGAGGTTATAAACTTTAGAGAAGTACCTGGTAACTACGTGTTATCACGTGCACTTACAAGCGCTTTCCGTAATGCACTTACAAGTGTAGAATTGCCTGAAAGACAGCTTGAGCTTTACAATAAGGACATCAATGAAGAGATGGAACGTAAAGCTAAAGAATTTGATTTATATTAAGGAGGGGACAGTACTTTGAAAATTTCAAAATTCCGTTATACATGGGAAGAAATGAAAAGAAATTGGTTTTTCTATGTTTTACTGCTTCCCTTTTTAATCTTCTTTGTTATTTTTAAGTTTATACCGGTTGCATCGGCTATGGTTTTAAGTCTTACCGACTTTAATATGGTTCAGGTGCCTGATTTTGTTGGTTTAACCAACTATAGTAGGTTGCTGTTTTCGGATGATATATTTATGTTATCCTTTAAGAACACCTTGGTGTTTGCAGTTATAACAGCACCTATTGGATATATAGCAAGCTTTGTTTTGGCTTGGCTTATAAACAACTTTGGCAGAAGAACACGTAGTTTATTTACATTCTTCATTTATTCGCCATCACTTGCAGGCGGTATGATGTTTATTTGGTCATACATCTTTGCTGCTGATAGCCGTGGTTTGCTTAACTCAATGTTAATGAGACTAAATGTTATATCCTCACCTATAGCATGGCTAACCGATACAGGTTATAACTTTGGTATAGTTATATTGGTTGTTATCTGGGGTAGTTTCGGTGCCGGATTTTTGTCCTTCGTTGCAGGTTTGCAATCCTTGGATCCTACATATTATGAGGCTGCATCTATTGATGGACTTAAGAACCGTTGGCAAGAGCTTATTTACGTTACTTTCCCACAAATGGGTCCACAGTTGTTATTCGGTGCGGTAAACTCTATTGCAGGTGCGTTTGCTATTGGTGCTGTTCCTGCTTCACTTACAGGTAATCCAAGTACCGATTATTCTACACATACAATTATTTTGCATATGAGTGACTATTCAGGTGTTCGTTACGAGCTAGGATACGCTTCTGCAATAGCAGTTGTTTTGTTCGCTCTTATGCTTTTGGCTTGGTATATTATTAAGCGCATTTTGCGTCCGTTTAACGATGAATAGGAGGAGTATTTAAAATGGCTAAAGTTAAAAGAAAACTCTTCCGCAAAGATGATAAAAAGGTTAAGCTTTATCGTTCAACCGGCGGTAATATTGCAATAGGTGTATTTCTTGTTGCGTTGTCGGCATTTATGATTTTGCCAATGTTTTATTCAGTTATTCAGTCATTAAAGCCTATTGATGAGTTGTTTGCGTATCCGCCAAAATTCTTTGTGCGCAATCCTACCATTAACAACTATTTGCAGGCAGTTAAATTGGCTGATAACCTTTATGTACCGTTTTCCCGTTACCTTGTAAACAGTGTTTTTGTTTCGGTAGTAGGTACAGTTTCTTATGTATTCTTATCAGCAGCGGCAGGTTACGCTCTTGGTAAGGGTAAATTCCCTGGAAATGCATTAATCTCTTCATTGGTTGTTTATACCATGCTTTTTGCAGGAGATGTTACTGCTATTCCTTCATACATAGTAATATCTACTTTAGGATTAATAGATACTCATTGGTCTATTATTCTTCCTACACTTTCAGGCACTATGGGTATATTCCTTATGAAGCAGTTCGTAATAAGCTCTATTCCTGATTCTGTTTTAGAGGCAGCACGAATAGACGGTGCCAGCGAAACTAAGATATTAACCAGTATGGTAATGCCAAATATTAAACCAGCTTGCCTTACCTTGATAATCTTTACATTCCAAGGCTTATGGGCTAATGCCGGTGGTTCATATATTTATACTGAAAGCACTAAGCTTTTGCCAAGCGTATTGTCTTCTATCTCGGCAGGCGGTATAGCTCGTGCAGGTGCAGGTGCGGCGGTTTCTGTTATACTTATGCTTCCGCCTATAGCAGTATTCTTGTATTCACAAAGCTCAGTTATGGAGACTATGTCTCATTCAGGACTTAAATAAGAGGAGGGTAAGTATGAAGCTAAAAAAATTTTTATGTGCTGTAATAATGCTTACCGTTGTATTTTCCTCGATAAGTTTAGTATGTTTTGCAGATGCTCCTTCTACAGCTCCTTATTATTCTTACGAGCTTAACAAGGACCAAAAATCTGTTGCTGCTCCTGAAGGTTTTATAGAAAGCAAAACTGTTAATTATCAAACCTTGGGATTAGATACTCCGCTTAATACACCACGTGATTTCGTTAAAGTTGATAGTGGATTTTTCATACTTGACAGCGGAAATGGTCGCATAGTTGAGTTGAATAAAAACTTAGAGCTTGTAAATGTTTATAACACTTTTGTTGACGATAAGGGCGAAGCAATCGACTTTACCGGTGCTAAGGGTATGGACATTGATATAGACGGCAACTTTGTTGTTGCTGACTATGAAAACGAGCGTGTTTTAATTATCGGTAAGGACAGCGTTGTAAAGAAACAAATTCTTCGTCCTGACGCTGTGCTTGAAAATAACGAATTTCCTTTTAGCGTTAACAAAGTAAAGTGCGCATCTAACGGCGATATTTACGTAAACGTTGAAACAATGAACCTCGGTATTTTTGTATTCGATAACGATGGTAGATTTGATAAATTC
This sequence comes from Acutalibacteraceae bacterium, assembly GCA_045661005.1. GTDB lineage: Bacteria > Bacillota > Clostridia > Oscillospirales > Acutalibacteraceae > UBA737. The sequence goes on from JAZREW010000092.1 coordinate 9,864, forward strand.
GTTGCTAATAACCCTGTTGTTCAAACAGGTGAGGTAATTATGGAATACCTTTACCGTGCATTCCTTACTACCGAACAGATTCGTAACCGTGTGCAATCAACACCACTTACAATTAACAATTTCTGCTTGGCTGACAATGGATTTATGTACACCGTATCACAAAACAGCGGTGCTACTCAGCAGGCAGGAATGGTACGCTGTATGAATTATACAGACAGTAATATTATAAATTCCAGCATTGTTTTCGGTGATTTAGAGGTTGATAGTGACAATAATAAGAGAACATCTTTCAATTCTGTAGACATTACCGAAGACGGTAACATTGTATTGTTGGATGCGGGTAGAGGCAAGGTGTTCTACTATAGCAATAACGGCTATCTTATTACTGTATTTGGCGGTTTAGGTCAGCAGGTTGGTACCTTTGGTTCACCTGTAGAGGTTCGTGCAGTAGGCGATAATGTATATGTATTGGATTCAACTAAGGGTAGTATAGTTGAATTTGTACCTACCGATTATTTCAATACATACCGCAAGGCGTTGAACCTACTTAAAGAGCGTAAGTTTGATGAATCGCTTGAAGCTTGGAAAGAGGTTAATTTACTTAACTCAAACAGCGAGTATGCATATTACGGTATGGGCTTGGTTTATGATATGCGTGGCGACTTTAAGAATGCTATGAAGTGCTTTAAGCTCGCTAACGACCGTACATCATATTCAAATGCCTTCGAAGAATACCGTATGCAATGGCTTGCAGAAAATCTTATTTGGATAATTGTTGCAATAGTGGTAATTATTGCAATTGTTATAGGAATAAAGGCTGTTTTAAAGCGTTTACAGCGCACAAACGGAACAGCATATTCTGAAATGGAAACGAAATATCTATTCCCGTTGTACACAATGCGCCATCCTGTTGACGGTTTTGAACAGTTTAAGGTGCGTGATGTTAAATCGGTTGGATTAGCTTCCGGAATTGTTATTTTCTGGTTTGTAATCTCAATACTTTCAAAGTATGCAACCGGCTTTATTTACAACAGAGGAAATATAGATTTCAACCCTATGGCAATCTTAGTTGCTACAATAGGTCTTTATATAGTATTTGTAGTTGCTAACTGGTGTGTTGCAAGCTTCCTTGAAGGTAAGGGTACATTTACTGATATTATCTGTGCGGTTTCATATTCATTATTGCCGTATGTTTTATCAAATGCACTTGCAATACCGCTTTCTAATATTCTTACTGAAAAAGAAGCAGTATTTATTTCAATTGTAACCACTATAGGTTTAATTTGGACAGCATTCCTTATGCTTGGCGGTCTTTACGCTATTCACCAATACTCTTTCACTAAAACCTTGGTTAGCGTAGTTCTTACCGTATTAGGTATGATAGTTATCGTATTCGTTCTTGTAATTTTCTATTCACTTATACAGCAGGCTTTCGGATTCTTAGAGTCGCTGTATCAAGAAATTACATTGTAGCATCAGGCAAAAGGAGTGATATAATGAAACAATTTAAAAAATTAATAGCTATAATTTCTCTTTTACTCAGCTTATGCTTGATGCTTACCGCTTGTGGCGGAGTTGCAACACAGGAAGTTAAAAAAGAACAATTAGTTGAGAAAACTGATACGGTTGTGCCTAATCAAAAACAGGTTAGTGTTTTACCAACACAGCTTGGAATAACCGAAGATACTATGGATAGATATGTTGCCTCTTATGAGGAGGTTGCTCGCAATAGCAACAGCATATTATATGCCGATGTAGAAAAAGGTTTATTCGCTTTGCAAAACATTGAAACCGAAAAGATTTGGTACAGTACACCAAACAGTACAGAGGTTGATGAATTTACTTCAGGCGCTAAGCGTATGGAAGTTCGTTCACAGTTGCATTTGTACTATATTTTCCGTGAAGAAGAAAATACAACCCCTTCTTATAAGACTGAGAACAGCCTTACAGGTTGCGTTTCGGGCGGAAGTATAAAAACAACACTTATTGATAACGGTTTTCGTGTTGATTACACTTTTAAAAAGACTAAAATTACAATACCGGTCACATATACCCTTACTGCCGATTCTCTCAAAGTAGAGATATTAGTAGAAGAAATTGTAGAACCGGATGATGTATACCTTATGGGTATTAATCTGTTACCACTTTTCGGTGCTGGTTACAACAATGACGAGGGCGATTTATTTGTACCTGACGGTAGCGGTGCTCTAATTCCTTTTGGCATTCACAACGAAATGGCTTTACCTTATGATCCGCTATTCTATGGTGAAGAGTTAGCCATTAAGCAAGAGGCTCCAAAAATGAGCACAGAACCTGTACGCTTGCCCGTTTTCGGTACAAGATCAGGTAACGATGCGTTGTTTGGTATTGTGACCAAAGGTGACGATAGCAGCGGTCTTTCAGTAACATATGGTACTGAAAACTGTGGTTATACTTCTGTATCAAGCGTAATGTGGTACAGAACTAATGACTGCAAGATAATGTTCTCTAAGGGTAGCGGCGGTATTAGTGATACCTTGTATCGTGTATCACAAAATCATTCTACCAATAAGTCATATTGTGTAGAATACACCCTACTTAATGGAGAAGAAGCTAATTATGTTGGTATGGCAAAAACCTACCGTGCTTGGCTTGAAGAAAACGGTATAATTAAAAAAACAACCGAAAAACCACTATTTAACCTTGAGGTTTACGGTTCGGCTGAGCTTACCACTTCTTTCCTCGGCTTAAAGTACAGTAAGGTTGAAGATCTTACATCTGTAAAACAGGCTGAAGAAATTGTTGATATTCTTAAAGAAAAGGGCATTAACAATATAGGCTTAAGATATATGGGCTTTACAGGAAACGGTCTTTTAAATAAAAAGGTGTCTACTACTGTTAAACCCTCATCTTCTTTAGGCAGCGCTAAAGAGTTAGTTGCTTTAGGTGAAAAGGTCACTCTTTATCCTGATTACGATTTTGTAAAGGTTAGAAGTGGCGGTAACGGAATTTCTATTAAAAAAGATATTTTAAGAACTGTATTTGATTACAAGGGTGAGCAGTTCACCTATTCACGCTCTGTAAATACCAAAAAGATTTCTGAGGATATTATCTACATTCTTAACGGTAATGCAGTATTAGGTTCTGCCAGAAAGCTTTTAAGCCAATATTCAAAATCGGGTTACGGCAATGTTTCGTTCTCTAATATAGGTAGCTTGCTTTATTCTGATTTTGCTTTAGAAAACGGAACCTTCCGTGACGAAACACAGGATTACTTTAATCAGATACTTGCTGAGTTCTCAGAAAGCACAGAAAGCTTGGCGGTAGATGGTGGTAATGCTTACACCTTAAAATATGCTGACCGTATCTGGTCTGCACCTATATATTCTGCAGGATATGATATTTTCTCAACAGATGTACCATTCTATCAAATAGTTTTACATGGTTCAGTTGCTATAACTACTCCTACTGTTATTCAGTCTACTGACCCCAGAACTACCATTCTTAAGGCTGTAGAAACAGGCTCAGAGTTGTTGTTTGGTTGCACCTATGAAGATTCTACCGAGTTAATAGGTTCTAGATTTGAAAATCTTTACAGCACACAGTATGAAAACTGGATAGATTATGCACTTGATGCATACAACAGTTATCAACCCTTGCTTGAAAAGGTTTACGATAAAAAGATTGTTTCGCATAGCGAAGTTTCAAACGGTGTGTTTGTAACCACATTTGAAAACGGTGTTAAGGTTGCGGTAAACTATAATGACACAAATGCTACCTTGCCAACAGGTGAAACAGTAGAAAGCAAAGGATTTTGTGAGCTGAATGGAGGTGCTACAAATGAATAAGTTATTCAAAAAGCGTGATTTAACACTTGAACAACGCTCTGCACTTACAGGTCATTTGTATGTACTGCCATTCTATATTGGATTTTTGCTTTTCTTCTTAACACCTATGTTAAAATCATTATGGTATGTTTTTTGTGAAGTTGCGTTTGACTATGGCGGAATTTTAACAGAATTCACAGGCCTTAAGAATTTAAATTACTTATTTAATAAGGATTTGGAATTCAAGGCAAATCTTACAAGAGCGGTTTCAGAAATTTTCTGGAAAACCCCTGTTATTCTTATAATGAGCTTGCTGTTGGCCATTATTTCTAACAGACAGTCACCGCTCAAGGGTCTTGTTCGTTCAATATTCTTCTTACCTGTTATAATTTCTTCAGGCGTTGTGCTTGATGCAATACGAGAAGACGGTGTTGCCCGACTTATGATGGAGGGTTCTATTGTTTCTGCTACAGGTGAAGTTATAAAGAATTCTTCTTTAACAGAAATTCTGATTGAAGCGGGACTTAATCAAAACATGGTAACGCTTTTCCAAAATATTTCTTCAAACATATTTGAGGTTATGTTTAACTGCGGTATACCTATGCTTATATTTATTTCATCCTTACAGGGTATTTCTTCCTCACTTTACGAGGCTGCTTCTGTTGAGGGTGCTACCGCTTGGGATAGCTTTTGGAAAATAACACTTCCAATGATAGCTCCTACATTCTTAATTAATTTGGTTTATATTATTGTTGATAGCTTTGCGGCATCTGACCAACCTGTTATGAAACAGATTCTTAATGCTATAGAGCTTATACGTCTTGGTGAAGCTTCGGCAATGGTATGGGTGTTCTGTTCAATTATTGGTGTAATTTTCGGCGTGTTCTTTTTCATCTTTAATCGCCTGAAAGTATTTGAAGCAAGTTAGGGAGGGGGATAAAATGAAAGCATTTACATTAAACAGAATGAAAAGCCGCCTAACTAGCAAGGTTAGCATTAGCAGTATTGTAGCTACCTGCGTTTTATGGTTGTTTATTTTCGGCGTATTTTATCTCTTCCTTTTTCCGTTTATTTATCTGTTAAGTACAGCGTTCCAGTCAGAAGCTGCGGTAAGCGACCCTAGTGTTCTTTGGTTACCAACCTCGTTTACGCTTGATAATATTAAAACGGTAATGGATTTGTTGAATTATGACAGATCGATAATACTTACCTTTACACTGGCATTTTTCAGTACATTAGCATCTATTGTTTCTTGCTCAATTATAGGCTACGGTTTTGCAAGATTTAATTTCAAAGGCAAGGCATTTGGCTTTGCATTGGTGCTTTTAACAATAATACTTCCTGTTCAGGCAGTAATTATACCAAACTACCTTAACTTTAGATTTTTCGATTTCTTCGGTCTTTTAAAGTTAGTAACATTTGGTTTTGTAGACCATATAAATTTGGTAGAAACACCGTGGACATTTATTTTACCTGCAATTTTCGGTTGTGGTTTGCGTGGCGGCTTGTTTATATTTATTTTCCGCCAAAGCTTTGCTGCAATGCCTAAAGAGCTTGAAGAAGCCGCTAAAATTGACGGTTGCGGTTCCTTCAAAACCTTTGTAGAAATAATGTTCCCGTTGGCAAAAGCGGCAGTTATAACTATCTGCTTATTCTCTTTCGTTTGGCATTGGAATGATTTGTACAGCTCGGCAATGTACTTTGTAGGCGAGGTTCGACCCATTATGCCTATACTTAACGACCTTAGAATCATTCTTATTCAAAACAATCTTACGGTAAGTGCGGGTCTTTCGCAGTTTAATCTTCGTTTGTATTTCTCAAGCGGTGCATTGCTTGCCGTATTCCCACCGTTAGTAATGTATGCATTTTTACAAAAATATTTTGTAGAAGGTATTGCAAAAACGGGTATTGTAGGTTAAAATGTATATAGCACATACATTCTAATAAAAATCTTAAAAAGGAGAAAGGTTATGAAAAAAAGAATTATTTGCTTGCTTTTAGCAGCTCTTATGCTTTTTAGCATTGTAGGCTGTAAAGGTTCAGGCGACACAACTAGTGATGTAGTATCTTACATTACTGAGTATGAAGATGTTTATGAAGAAGTTGAGCTTGACGAAGAAGCTGATGGTGAAGAATCAGGCAAATCTGGCACAACCAAGAAAACATCTACTGTTAAAAAGGGCAACGGCAATAAGGGTGACGGTAACGTAAACGACACCGCTGGTAAAGGAGATTTAACCGGTGATTCCGTTAAGGGTCTTAATTTTGGCGGCAAAACCTTTAGAAAAACCATCATCGGTGCTATTCCAGCTGTAACAGTACGTAGAAAAGCGGCTTTTGAGAAGAAGTATAACTGTAAGTTAGAGCTTGTATCTCTTCAGTGGGAACAGTTTAACTCACAGTGTGCTACAGCAGTAGCTGCAGGTACACCTTATGACATCTGCGGTGCGCAGACATTCTTCTGGCCAGAGGCTGGTGTTAAGAATCTTTATGAGCCTCTTAACGATTACATTTCAACTGATGACCTATACAATGCAAAAACAGGTGTAGGTATTGACCTTGAAAAGAGTAACTATTTTGCACTTAACGGTAAAATTTATGCTGTATGTAACCACCATGGTAACTGTGCTGATATGTTAAATGTTATGTATTATAACAGAGTTAAGTTTGATGAAGCTTATGGCGATCCTGATTATCCGCTTACCCTTTACAAAGCTGGTAAATGGACATGGGATGAGTTCATTAAGCTTGCTAAAGAAGTTAAAGACGAAGCTTCAGGCACCTATCTTGTAGGTCAGGATTTAACTGTTAGTCACTTTACATCCATGAACGGTTGGTCTGGTGTTAAGACTGTTGACGGTAAGGTTGTAGAAAATACTTCTGATCCTAAGTACTTAGAAGCACTTAAGTATTGGCAGGATAATATCATCAAGAGCGAACTCAGAGGTCCCGGCGGTAATCCTTCTGATAACTACAATGCAATCTTGGCAGGTACACAGTGGATGCACGTTCAGGGTTACAATTCTGGTACATACTATATGTATGACGGTGTATGTGGCTCTACTTCATTTGAAAAAGACTTTAAGAACCTTGGCATAGTTCCATTGCCAATGGGTCCAAGCAATACTGAAGGTTTATACAACAGCGGCGGTCCTCAGGGTAAAGCTGCAGGTATGGGTACTGCTAAGAAAGGCGATCCTCGTATCGTTATAGCTTGGACTAAGTTTGACCTTGAGTTCAACGATCCTACTGCTAAGGATGACCCAACTCTCTACTCTGATGCAACATATGATATGATTTGGAAGTTATTTGATAAACTCGTTTATGCTACACCTAACTTCAAGACTTCTGCTCAGTCAGCAGGTTCTTTATATAATAATATTGCTAATGCAGCTAACAAGGCTGACGGTGATATTGTTAAGGAAATTACTGCTAACTCTAAGAACATTCAGTCTATTATTGATGAGGCTTTAGGTCAATAAAAATCACGGTAAAATCCGGTGATTTAACTTATTAAAATTTACAGCCAAAAGGTATAAAATCCTTTTGGCTGTTTTTTTGTATGCAAATAATACAAACAAGACTGTTTTATGTGCAAAATAAGGTAATTTTTTTAAAAAATATATTAAAAAATTGGTAAAATAGTATTGAATTTAATGAAGTTATGGTTTATAATATTAAATGCAAAAGCTATTAAGGAGACAAGCTTAACAAACTAAATTATAGCTTCAAGTTTTTTGCGGACATTATTTAATCACAGAATAAGTATAACTGTAGAAATGGTGTGCCGCCGCAAATGCGGCGGTACACTTTGTTTTTAGAAAAATTAAAGCTTTTTGGGGGATAAAAAATGATAGTAAATACAAATAAAGCAAAGGTTGCAAAAATTGTAAATGCAGTTGAGGACAGAAAAATTGTATGTGCCTTTCATGATATAGACGGTACACATTCGCTAATTAGAAATTGGCCGCCTGTTATGAGCCGTGTTCTTTACGATACCGCTGTAAACGGTATACCTGAAAATTTAACCGAAGAGGATAATATAAACCGATTGGTAGCTCTTTGCGATACAGAACCGTTAGAGGAAACCGACCGTTTTTGTGTAGAAAGTGCGGGACTTTCAGCACTTACTCAAATGGAGTGGGCGATAAGACGTAATATGGAGCTTAATAAAGGTGAGTTTGACAGCGTGCTTAATTCACAGATAATTGAGCGTATCTGGAAAGGCGAAGAAAAGTTTGACGATGAAAACGAGCCACAGGAATATTTGGATTATCTTAAAGAAAAAACACCAAAGCTTTTCTGGGTGTATGAACAGGTGTTGAATCGTTTTTGCCGTGATAAAAACTTGGTAGAAGCAAAAGAAAATCCCTTAAAATATTTGGTTCCGGGTTCTATGGAATTTATGAAGCATCTTCACGACAATGGCGTTAAGAATTATTTCGTAACAGGTGCTGTTGTGGATAAATCTATAGATCCGCCTATGGGTATGTATGAAGAGGTTTTGGGTCTTGGTTTCCCGATAGGCGAGGGTGAGCTTGTTGAGGATATTTTAGGCTCTACCTGGAGTGAAAAGATACCTAAAGACGAGGTTATGAAACGTCTTGTTAAAACACTTGGTATAAACGGCGAAAACGTGCTTGTTGTGGGCGACGGCCGAAGTGAAATCAGCGCAGGCGTGGCTTTGGGTGCTGTAACTGTAAGTATTTTACCCGAAAACGCAACAAGGCAGCGTGAATTACATACCGAGCTTGGTACTAATATGATAATCTGCGATTATACATCGGATGATATTAAAGAAATCATAAAATAAGTGGGGAGTTACAAATGAGTAAAAAGGTTTATATGATCGGTAACGCACATCTTGACCCTGTTTGGGTGTGGAGATGGCAAGAGGGTACTGCTGAAACAAAGGCTACAGTTCGTTCTGCGCTTGACAGAATGAACGAAAGCGATGATTTTATTTTTGTTTGTTCCTCTACCTTTGTTTATGAGTGTATTGAAGATTTTGACCCGCAAATGTTTGAAGAAATGAAAAAGCGTATTCAAGAAGAACGCTTTATAATTGTTGGCGGTTGGTATATTCAGGCTGACTGTAACTCACCTTCTGGTGAAGGCTTTGCAAGACAAGCCCTTTACGGACAAAGATATTTTTATGAAAAGTTTGGTGTAACCGCAAAGGTTGGCTATAATGTTGACTCTTTCGGTCATAATGCTATGTTACCGCAGATTTTAAATAAAAGTGGCATGAAGAATTACATATTTATGCGTCCTTCTGAGCATGAAATGCATTTAGACAGTAACTTCTTTAAATGGATAGCGCCGGACGGTACCGCAGTTAATGCATATAGAATTACACAGGAATATACATATAACTACAAGGATTTGGATGATTTTAAGGAAAGACTTAAAAAGGTTTGCGACTCGGGTCTTGAGTGTACGGATTATGCAATGTGCTTTTATGGTGTTGGTAACCATGGCGGCGGACCTACAAAGCACAATATTGAGCTAATTCATGAGTACATGAAAGAAAATAATCCTGATGAGGTTGTTTTTGGTAATCCTAATAAGTTTTTTGAAGAGGTTGAGGCTGCCGGTACAGTATTGCCGGAATTACACGGCGATTTACAACACCATGCAAGCGGTTGCTACTCGGTTGTTTCAAAGGTTAAAAATCAAGTGCGCCGTTGCGAAAATGATATTTTGGCATCTGAGGTTTACAGCTCTATTGCTAATAAGCTGTTAAATAAAGCTTATCCTACCAAAAAAATTGAAGATGCATGGAAAAACGTGTTGTTTATGCATTTCCATGACGTTTTGGGCGGATGCAGCATCAAGTCGGTTTACGATGATGTTGACTGTATGGCAGGCGAAGCGCAGATAATATCTCAACGTGTAACCAATAGTGCGTTGCAATCAATTTCTTGGGCGGTTGATACCTCTGACGCTTCTAAGGGTTTTCCTGTTATAATATTTAACCCACATTCTTGGGAATATAACGGACTTGTTACAATTAATAAACAGGTAAAGGCTATTTATAATAGTTCGGGTGAAAAACAGGTTATTCAGCAGGTATTCTCACCCGCAAATAACGTTTATCTTAGAGATGATACTATGTTTATGGCTAAGGTTCCGGCTTTCGGCTATGCTACATACTACATTGTTGACGAAGACGAAGCTACCTTTGAAAGCCCTGTTTTGGCAGGAAGTTATCTGCCTGAAAAAGAGCGCTTCAGAAGTATTCACTTTATTGAAAACGAATTGTTAAGAGTAGAGTTTGACCGTAACAGCGGTTACATTGCCTCTATATTTGATAAAGAAACTCAAAAGAACTGGCTTACAGGTATGGGCGCAGTTCCTGTAGTTATAGATGAAGACAAGCACGATACTTGGAGCCATGACAGAAACTTCTTTGATAAAAAGGTTGGCGCTTTCTACGATGCTAAGTTTACTATAACTGAGCAAGGTCCGTTACGCACAACTGTTAAGGTTGAAAGCAGTTATAACGATTGCACACTTACTCAGTATTTCTCACTTACAACCGGTAAGAAGATTATTGATGTTAAAGCTAAGGTAGATTGGCATAAGAAAGAAAGAATGTTAAAGCTTGAATTCCCATTCAATGTTGAAAATCCAAAGGCTTATTATGAAATTCCTTACGGATTTATTGAGCGCCCTGCAGACGGGGAAGAAGAACCCGGTCAGATGTGGGCATCTGTTAACGACGGTAAGGAAGGCTTTGCAGTTCTTAATGATTGCAAGTATAGCTCTTGCATTAAGGAAAACGTTTTAAGTCTTACCGTGCTTAGAAGTAAAATGTATTGCGACCACGGTGGTGAGCGTCCTGTAGAGGCAGATTACACCGATATGGGTGAGCATACCTTCAATTATGCAATTATGCCTATGCAAAACGAAAATATGGTAGATATTGTTAAAGCATCACGTGAGCTTAATGAAAAGCCGGTAAACATTATAGAAAACAATCACAACGGTACACTTTCTGACACCTATGAAGGTTTAAACGTAAACGGCGAAAGTGTGGTTATTTCTGCATTAAAGCGTAGCGAAGATGGCACAGGATTAGTATTACGTGCATACGAAACCACGGGCAAAACCGTAAATGTAGAAATTTCGGGTAATATGTTAAGAACTCCGTTAAAGGCAGAGTTCACACCGCACAGTATAAAAACCTTTATTTTAGAAGATGACAGCAACGAGTGGCGTGAAGTTTTATTAACAGAATTTGATATGTAAATTAGGTGAATTCAATGAAAAATAAGCTTAATCTTAATGGTTCTGATTGGACTTTGGCGGGTTGGAACCGACATCAATGGAAATACGGAAGGTCAATGGAAACAAGTAGTTTTTCGGTACCTTTTATGGGTATTATTCCAGCAACAGTACCGGGTTCTGTACAGACCGATTTATTGAATGCAGGTTTGATTGAAGACTGGAATTACGGAACTAATTTCAGAAAAATAGAGTGGGTAGAACGTCGTGAATGGGTGTATGCTAAAAACTTTGAAGTAACAGAGCCGGCAAAGCATTATATTTTGCATTTCGATGGTTTGGATTTTAACGGTTTTGTGTTTTTAAACGGCGAACAAATTCTTGAATTTAATCAAATGCATTTGCGCCATAGCGTTGAAATTACCGATTTAATTAAAAAAGAAGATAAGAATGAACTTAAAATTGTATTTTTACAGTGTCCCGAGGTTGACGGACAAGTAGGTTACACAAGTAAGGTCAGCGTTTTAAAATCCAGATTTAATTATGGTTGGGATTGGTGTCCAAGACTTGTAAACGTAGGTATTTTCGGCGATGTTTGGGTAGAATGTTGCGACCATATACGAGTGACCGATTTTTATCCAAACACTACAGTAGAATCGGGCAAGGGTGCCATATCAGCGCAAATCGAAACCGAAAGTTTTACTCAAGGTGAATTTAAGCTTAAGCTTGAAGTTTTTGATAAAGATAATAAAATAGGCGAAACCGAGAATATGGTTACTGCAAAGGTTGGAAAAAATACTTTTGCGGTTGAAATTGGCGAACTTGATGTAGATTTATGGTATCCTAACGGTTTTGGTAAGCATCCGCTTTATAAAACAATAGTTTCCTTGCTTGATAAGGACGGTAATGTTTGCGAGTGTATGGAAAAAACTGTTGGTTTCCGTGAAATAGAGTATATTGTACCTAAAAACGCACCTGAAGGATGTCTTAGTTATTCACCTAAAATTAATGGCAAGATTATTCCCGTTCGTGGTGTTAACTGGGTGCCAATTTCGGCATTTTACGGCACAGTTAAAGAAAAGGATTATAAATATTATTTAACCCGATTTGCCGAAATGGGTTGTAATCTTATGCGTGTTTGGGGTGGAGCTTTGCAGGAAAGCGAAACCTTCTACAGAATATGTGATGAATTAGGTTTAATGATTTGGCAGGAATTTCCTCAGTCTTCAAGCGGTTTGGATAATGCACCAAATGAAGACCCTGCTTTTATAGAAAACTTAAAGGTAGTTTCACACGAATTTATAATTCGTGCAAGAAGTCACGTAAGCCTTACATATTGGTGTGGCGGTAACGAGCTTTATATGGACGAGGTTTTATACCCTGCAGATGAAAGCAGTAATAATTTATCTATGCTATCATCCTTGGTTAAAGAGTATAATCCCGAAACTATGTTTTTACCTGCTTCACCGTCTCATTGCTTGAGTGACAAGCCGCACAAACCGGGTGAAATGGATTTTGTATTTGGTGACTGCCATGGTTCATGGCTTTACGAGGGTGTAGTAAATCATTATAAAATGATAGATGAAAGCCCGAGTGTGCTATTTTCCGAATTAGGTACGCCTGCATGTGCCAGACCTCAGAAATTAGAGCAGTACAGCCAAACAGAACTTTGGCCGCCTGATTTAAGTAATAATTACTGGATAATCTGCGGTACTTTCTGGGTGATATACGATAAGATGACCGAGTGGTTTGGCGATTTTGAAAAGTTTGAAAATAAAATTGGGGCTTATGCTTCGGCATTTAGATTTATTCAGGCGGAATCACTTAGAAACTCGGCGGCAACTATAAGAACAAAGGGCGAAGAAAAAACAGGTATGATTATCTGGATGGCTAACGAGCCATTCCCGAATGCCGCAAACACTTCGCTTTTAGAGTGTGACGGTTGTCCAAAGCCGGCATATTATGAGGTTAAAAAGTGCTTTGGCCCTGTATATGCGGGATTAAAATATGCTTCCCCAGTAGTGACAGAAAATAAAACTGCAGTTAAGGTTTTTGCTTGTTCGGACGAGGCTTGCGACATTGACGGTGTTACTCTTACAGTATTTAATGCTAAG
>JAZREW010000093.1:0-8082 GCA_045661005.1 Acutalibacteraceae bacterium
CTTTTTGGAAAAGGGGACGGTTATGAGTAGCTATGTAGAATTAAAGTTGGGAGAAAAGGATATAAGATCTTTTTTTGATAGCGGATTTTCAATAATAAACGCATATTTCACACCATTGCACAGACACAAGTATAGCGAAATACATATTATTGTTTCAGGTAAAATGAAATATTTCATTGAAGATAAAGAGCTTGTTTTGGAAAGAGGTATGGCTGTTTTCATTCCTGCTAAAAATTTTCATAGATTTTCTTTTGAGGGTGATGCAAAATTTATTGCTTTTCAAATGGATTTAGGCGTTGATATTCTGAAAGTATGTACACTTTCAACCCAAACGTTTGAAAGCTTTATAAATTCTTTAGAGCAAAACAAAGGTAAAATAGAAAAAATTGTACCATATGTGTATTGGATTATAAGTGAGCTTATAGCGGATATTCAGGTTTCTGTTAAAGAAAATACGGATTATTCTTATTTGATTTACGAGTTTTTTGGAGAAAATTATAACAAAGATATTTCGCTTTCGGATTTGGCGAGTGCTTTGCATATTTCCGAAAAACAAACCCAAAGAATAATAAAACGTGAGACGGGTAACACCTTTTTGAAAGAGCTTACATATTACAGAATGAAAATGGCTCAATATTTAATTAAAACCTATGATATGCCGCTGAGTCAGGTTGCTGAGTATGTGGGGTATAATTCGTACAGCGGTTTTTGGAAAGCTTACAGTAAATGTAAGATAAATGAAGAAATTTAACGTAAAAATTGGTTTTAGTGCTTGCAAAAGTGTTTAGTATAATATATTATATAGTTAATTACGATTTTGGAGGTTTAAAATGGAGAGAGAACGTTTAGGCAGTAGACTGGGCTTTATTTTATTAAGTGCCGGCTGTGCTATAGGAATAGGTAACGTGTGGAAATTTCCATATATCACAGGTCAGTATGGCGGTGGTATTTTTGTACTTATATATTTGTTTTTCCTTATTGTAATGGGTGTGCCTGTTATGACAATGGAATTTTCCCTTGGTAGAGCAAGTCAGAAGAGTCCGGCTAAACTTTATCATGTTTTGGCGCCTGAGAAAAAAGGTTGGCGAGCTCACGGATATGCGGCGGTGATAGGTAATTATATTTTAATGATGTTCTATACTACCGTTTGCGGTTGGATGCTTCGTTATTTTGTGGATACGGCATCGGGCAAATTTGTGGGACTTGATACTAATGGTGTTAAAGAGCATTTTGGCAGTATGATGAGTGACCCCGTTTCTATGGTTATTTATCTTGCTATAGTAGTTGTTTTAGGTTTTGTTGTTTGTTCGTTTAGTTTACAGGGCGGATTAGAGAGAATAACAAAATATATGATGTTGGCTCTCATAGCTATTATGGTTGTTTTGGCAGTTAACAGTATGTTTATGGATGGCGGCAGCGAAGGTCTTAAGTTTTATTTGTTGCCGGATATAGACAAGCTTATGGCTGCAGGTGTTGGTAATGTTATTGTTGCGGCTATGAATCAAGCTTTCTTCACTTTGAGCCTTGGTATTGGTTCTATGGCTATTTTCGGTAGCTATATCGGCAAGGACCGTTCGCTTATGAGTGAGTCTATGAGTGTTGCTGTATTAGATACCTTTGTGGCTATAACGTCCGGTCTTATTATTTTCCCTGCATGCTTTGCTTACGGCGTTGATGTTGACAGTGGACCTAATCTTATTTTTATAACACTTCCAAACATATTCAATAATATACCGTTAGGCAGACTATGGGGTGCGCTTTTCTTTGTATTTATGAGCTTTGCTGCCCTTTCAACTGTATTTGCGGTGTTTGAAAATATTATTTCTTGCTTTATGGATATATTCAATGTAAGCCGTAAAAAAGCCTGCCTTATAAACGGAATATTGTTGTTTGTGCTTTCACTTCCTTGTGCATTGGGCTTCAATGTTTTATCGGGCATAGCACCTTTTGGAGCAGGCTCTACAATAATGGATTTAGAAGATTTTGCGGTATCTAATTTATTGCTTCCTATAGGTTCGCTTTGCTACACCTTATTCTGTGTTACAAGATACGGTTGGGGTTGGAAAAACTTTACCGATGAAGCAAATACGGGTAAGGGTATAAAGGTTAAAAATTGGATGCGTGCGTACTGCACATTTGTTTTACCAGTAATTATAATTATTCTTTTTGTTGTAGGTATTTATAATTTCTTTAAATAATATTTTTATATAAAAAAGTTATGGCTGCTGTTTTACGGCGGTCATAACTTTTTTAAAATATATTCAATTTGTGTTTACATGTGTATGTTTTACTTGTATTTATGGCAATAATGTTATATAATTAATTAAATATATTTAGTATAAGGGGAAGTGCTGGTATTGCTAAGAAGTATACTTTCGGGTAATGTAGATTTTATGGGAGCCATAATTTATATTTTATCTACATTGGCGGTTATATTTTTAACTATGCCCGTGCACGAATTTGCACACGGATTTACAGCTGTAAAATTAGGCGACGATACACCACGTTGGCAGGGAAGACTTTCTTTAAACCCGTTTGCTCATATTGACTATGTAGGTGCGCTTTGTATTTTGCTATTTGGTTTTGGTTGGGCAAAGCCTGTGCAGGTAAATGCAAGAAACTTTAGAAATCCTAAACGTGATATGGCTATAACTGCATTAGCAGGACCGCTTTCAAACATAATTGTAGCTTTTATTTCTTTATTGCTTTTTAGCATTGTTAGGGCAACGGCTTTGAATGTTACAACAGGAATAGTATGGTATATAGAATCTTTCTTTTATTACATTGCTTTAATAAATGTAAGCCTTGCAGTATTTAATCTTATACCTATTCCTCCTCTTGACGGTTCAAGGCTTTTATCTGCACTATTACCGTACAAGTATTATTACGCATTAATGAGGTATGAGCGTTATATTTATTTTGGATTATTAGCGTTACTTTGGTTTGGAGCTTTAGATGTTCCGTTATCTTTTCTTTCGGACGCTTTAATGAACGGATTATATAAATTAGCAACGTTACCTTTTGTAATGTTGGGAATTTTTGGGTGAAAAAATGGAGAACACTTTAAATTATAAAATTGAGGGTTTTGAAGGGCCGCTTGATTTGCTTTTACAATTGATTTCTCGCAATAAACTTAATATTTATGATATACCACTTACCCAGCTTATTGACCAATACTTAGAGCAGATAAAGCTTTACGAGCAGGAAGAAATGGAGCTTGGCAGCGAGTTCTTGGAAATGGCTTCGAGACTTCTTTACATTAAAACGGTTAGTCTTTTACCAAGACATGATGAGGTTATAAAGCTTAAAGAAGAGCTTGAGGGTGAATTGCTTGAGTACATGGTATGCCAGCAAATAGCGAAGAAGCTTTCGGAAATGCAACAAGGGTTTGACAGTTTTGTTAAAAAACCATCGGAATATGATTTCGATAAAACCTATGAGCTTGTACATTCAAGTGATGTAATGTATCTTTCGTATCTTGCGGCGGTTGGCAGAGGCAAGCGTAAATTACCGCCTTCTACAGCACCGTTTACAAAAATTGTTGCTAAAAAAATAGTGGCGGTTTCTACAAAGATAATTTTTGTTATTCGTAATCTTTGGGGCGGTGGAAAGCAAAAGCTTTCAAATCTTTATAAAACTGCAAATAGTCGCTCTGAGCTTGTTGCTACATTTTTAGCTGTTTTAGAGTTGTGTAAGGCAAACCGTATTGAAATTGAGGGCGACTGTGACAATGCAGAAATCAAATTGATTAAGGGGCATAAAAATAGATGAAAACTGAAAAATTAGTATCGGCTTTTGAGGCTGTGCTATATGCCAGCGGTGAACCCATGAGTATAGAACGTTTTTCACAAGTGTTTGAAATTACACCTGAAAAGGTGGTTTCTATTATGGAAAAGCTTGATGAAAAAATGAAAAAGAATGGTAGTGGTTTAGAGCTTTTAAGATTGGAAAATACCTATCAATTTGCTACTAAATCAGAGTATTATGAGTATATTAAAAAAGCTTTTGATATGCGCCGCAGAACACCGCTTTCTCCGGCGGCACTTGAGGTGTTGGCGGTAGTGGCTTACAATCAGCCTGTTACCAAATCTTTTATAGAACAGGTAAGAGGTGTTGATTGTTCGGGTGTTGTCACCACTTTGGTAGAAAAGGGATTAATAGAAGAACGAGGCAGACTTGAGCTTCCCGGTAAGCCTTTGCTTTACGGCACTACCAAGAACTTTTTAAGATGTTTTAGCATTTCTGATTTAACAGAATTGCCACCGTTGCCGAAGTCTGAACAAGAAGAAAAGGATGTTGGCGAGCAGTTAGAAATTGACGGTGCTGACGGGGAGAGTACAGATTGATAGCTTTAATAGTTATAGGTGCTATTTTAATACTGCTTTTAGTGGTTTTACTTTTACCGATTAATGTGTTTTTAAGCTTTGAAAATGATTTTTTTGTAAAATTGAGCTTTGCAAAAATAAAGATTTTTGAAAGTGAAAAAGAGGAGAAAACCACTAAAAAAAGCGAAGCGGTAGCCGAAACGCAAGCTAAAAAAAGTGATGAAAACACCCTTTTGAAAAATAGTAAACAGTTGTTTTTGTTTTTAAAAGAAAAGTATGGGTTTTCAGGTGCTGTAAAGTCGATTTTAGGTTTTTTAAAGGATGAGCTTGCACATATAAAAAAGCTTTTGCGTCATATTAAAATTAATCGGTTAACGCTTGATATTACAGTAGCTAGTGCCAATGCGGCCGAAACCGCTATAGAATACGGAAAAATATGTGGCGTAGCGTACCCTGTACTTGCGTTTTTAAACAGTTATGCCAAGATAGGTTTAAAGAGTGTAAATATAAATACGGATTTTGACGGTAATACACCGCAATTCAAGTTCTCAGTAAATTTAAAACTGCAATTAATACGGTTGCTGGTAGTGGCTTATAAGGTGTATTCCGAATATAAAAAATTTGTTTTAAAGGAGAATTTTAATGGGTGATAATAATATTAAAAATATAATGGATGCTACTATGGAAAAGCTTAGAGCTATGGTAGATGCAAATATTATAACAGGTACACCTATACAGGTGGGCGATATTACAATGATACCCGTATCTAAGGTGGCTTTCGGTTTAGCTACAGGCGGAAGTGATTTTCCAAGCAAAACCGGTGCAGAGCTTTTTGGTGGCGGCGGCGGTGCAGGTGTTACTGTATCACCTATTGCTTTTATTGTAATATCGGGCGATAATGTTAAAATGTTGCCTGTTTATAACGAGCTTACAACTGTTGAAAAAGCAGTTTCTATGGCACCTGAAATTTTAGAGAAAGCAAAAGAGCTTTTCCCTAAAAAAGAAGAAAAGAAGTAATACAACCTCTGTCACCTTAATAAAATTAAGGTGGGGTGGTGTTATTGAAAAAAGTAGTTTGTGTTGTATTGGTGTTGT
This sequence comes from Acutalibacteraceae bacterium, assembly GCA_045661005.1. Classification (GTDB taxonomy): domain Bacteria; phylum Bacillota; class Clostridia; order Oscillospirales; family Acutalibacteraceae; genus UBA737. The sequence goes on from JAZREW010000093.1 coordinate 5,421, forward strand.
GTGTGTTGGGGTTTTCATTGCCTGTACATGCGTTGTCGACCTCTGCTAAGGCGGCAATACTTATTAATGCTGATACAGGTGAGGTTATATACGAACAAAATAAAGATGAACGTTTACCTATGGCAAGCACCACAAAAATCATGACGGCGTTATTGCTTTGTGAAAACGGCGATTTTGAAAGAGAAATTACAGTAACTGCTGAAATGTTAAGGGTAGAAGGTTCTTCAATGGGGCTTTTGGCGGATGATAAGATAACTTTGCACGATTTACTGTACGGAATGATGTTGGCATCCGGCAATGATGCGGCGAATGTTACGGCGTATGTTTTGGGCGGTACGATTAACGGTTTTGTTAAAAAGATGAATAACAAAGCTAAGCAGTTGGGCCTTGAAAACACGCATTTTGAAACGCCATCCGGTCTTGATGCCAAGGAACACTATACCACCGCTTATGATTTAGCGAGGCTTACACAGTATGCATTACGTAATGAAGAATTCGCAAAGGCGGCATCCAGCGATAAGGCGGTGTTGAATTATGGTAATCCGCCGTATAAAAGAACCCTTACTAATCATAATAAGCTTTTAAAAAGCTTTGACGGTGCAATAGGTGTAAAGACAGGGTTTACAAAAAAGTCGGGCAGGTGTCTTGTATCTGCAGCAGATCGTGACGGTAAAAGGGTAATTGCCGTAACGCTGAATGATCCTAATGACTGGGAAGACCATAAGCGGTTACTTGAGTACGGTCTTTCGGCGATAACATTAACTGAAGTAAGTCCTGAGATTAATCATTATGACATACCGGTTATAAGCGGGGAAAACTCTGTTTTAAGTATTGATATTAAGCCGTATACATTCAGCAAGCTTAGCGACGGTGATTTGAGCTGTAAGGTTAATTTGCCAAAGTTTATATATGCACCTGTTTTAAAAGGTGATGTTATAGGCAGTATAGTTTATATACAGGGTGATAATGTTATCGATGTAGTAGAGCTAAAAGCTGAAACAGAGATAGCGCAAAAAATCTATGAAAAGCGCTTTTTAAATATTGTTTTTTATAATATTAAATATATATTTATGAATATTTGGGAGAAATAAATGAAGGATAATAAAATTAGGTTACAAAAGCATTTATCTGAATGCGGTATAGCCTCTCGTAGAAAAGCAGAGGAGCTTATTGAACAGGGAAAGGTTCGTATTAACGGCAGAGTGGCGTCGATAGGCGCTAAGGTGGACCCAAAGCGTGACAAGGTTACCGTTTCGGGCAAAACAGTGGTTGGCAATACTGAAAAAATGTATATTATGTTACATAAGCCACGTGGATATGTAACCACCACAAAGGATGAGCTAGACCGCAAGTGTGTTACCGACTTGGTTAAAGATGCCGGCGTTAAGTTATTCCCTGTTGGTAGACTTGACCGCAATTCTGAAGGCTTACTTATTATGACAAACGATGGTAATTTTGCTAATAGTCTTACACATCCGTCTGCTCAGGTTAATAAAACATACCGTGTTACCGTTAAAGGTGAGGTGGCTGATGAAAAGCTGATAAAGCTACAAGAGGGTATAGTTCTTGATGGACGCAAAACATTGCCGTGTGATGTTTTTGTGGCTGAAAGAAAGCCGGACAGAACGGTGTTGATTTTTATAATTCACGAAGGCAGAAATCGACAAATAAGACGCATGTGCGAAGAAGTGGCGCTTGAAGTTATCAGGCTTAAGCGCACAGAAATTGCCGGCGTAAAGCTTGGAATGTTGCCACAGGGCAAATGGCGTCCGCTTAATGAGAGAGAGATGCGCCATCTTACTAATGTAAACAAAAAGGAAGATACAGCCAGATGATTTCTTTAGCTCCTTTAAATGATAGTAAAAAAGCAAAAGCTTATTTTGATGATAAGAATTTACCTTTCAATGAAAATTCAAATTGCGTTTTATGTTCTTGCAATGATGAAGTTTTAGGATTTAGTTTATATGATTTAAATGATGAAAAAATGGTGGTAAGATACATTGAACCGCTTAATGACTTAGGGTTAGCAGACGGTATTTTACGCAGTACCTTACACGTTGCGGCAGAAAGAAGCATAATGGATGCTTTTTATGCAGACACCTTAGATGAAGAATTTTTGAAAAAGATAGGTTTTATTAAAAATAAGGACGAGAAAAGGCTTGATATTGATAAGCTTTTTAAAAGCTGTTGCAGTTGTAATAATTAATTAAAATTAAAAAATGGGGTTGACCGAGTTTGGTCAGCCCTGTTTTTTTATGTCGGCGAATGTCCGCTTAAATATAAAATATTCTGTTACTGCCGGGAGGAATGCTTATGAAAGAGAACGATAAATTATTTTATAAAACTTTGAAGACCTTGTTAAACGAGAAGTTATCCGAAGCGGAGGTAGAGACGCTTAAGTCTGAGGGTTATGAGGTTAAAAATCCAACAAGAAAGACCGCTGTGATGATAGCTCTTTATAAGAAGGCTTCTTCCGGAGACCTGTCGGCTATAAAAGAATTGCGTTCTATTGTAAGCGAAAAAAATGAAGAACGGCCTGGGCAGGCCAAGGCGGTGATGATTGTTGACGACATGCGAGATTAAGATGTCGGAAATAGTTGGTGGTGGATATGACGAGTTTTGGAACTGTAAAAAAAGATACCGAGTTTTAAAAGGCGGTAAG
>JAZREW010000094.1:0-7318 GCA_045661005.1 Acutalibacteraceae bacterium
TAGAATCGGTAAATTCATAAGTTAGTGTAACAGATCTTGCAGCAGTACCTGTTGATACATATCCATTACTGCTGGAAATAACGAAATACATCTTGTTGCCGCCATTATTTACTACAACCGGCATACCGTAAACCTGCTTTGTATCATGAATAACACCGCAGGTGACTTTAAGGGTATATCCGTTAGAATATTCCCAGAAATTTTCTGTACCGTTTTGCTTACCGGTTTTAGATGGAGTAAGTGATGCAAGATCAAGCACAACTGAATTGTTAGCAGATGTCCAATACTTAATCTTTATACCATCAAGCGCAGGTATAGCACAGGACCAGTCGCTGTTCTTAGATTTTACAACAAGCAACGGTGTACCGCCGGTTACATCTTCAACAGTAGGCTCAGGAATGCTTGATTTTGTAGCTGTAATTACAAAGTAAATGGTATGTGAAGCATCTCCATCGGTTGCTGTTAATACATAGTTTGTAACGCTGGTAGCATTAAGTGCAATAGTTTTTGTAGTGTCTATTACTGTACCGTCTGCCTTCTTAACTGAGTAGGTTAAATTCTTACCGTATTTCTGTACTAAAAGCTTACTGAAATCGAATGTATAATCGCCATTATCCAGATTTACTGCAAGAGTAGATTCCCAACGATTATCGCTTGTATCAAAAGCTGTTGCAAAAGTACGGTCTGCGTTTGTATCAGTATAGCTTACTACCGGCTTAGCAACGCCCTGAGCGGTAGGAGCATAAGAAGCATCTTTAAACTCAGCCGAAGTACCGTTAGAGTTACTATAAGAATATACCTTAGCAGAAGCTAATGCATTACCCACTTCAACAGCTGAGTAAGGAACTGAGCTCTTATTAGTTCTGTTATCTGTAACGTTTGCAACAGTTGTGCCGTTTGTATCTTGAGGAATATAGGTAAAGCCAAGGTTTAATGACTCGTTTTCACCATCACCGTTCATATCGTGTAGATATGCGGTCTTTCCAAGAGCAGCGTTAATAATGCTTGAAGCTTCACTAGGTGCATACTTTGAGTAATCTTTGTTAATCCAAGCATCCTGAATCAATGTGCCTTCAAGAATTAATGGTGTAGTGTAACCGCTTTCGTCACATTCAAAGAGACCGCTGAAGCCCATAATGGTCTTGCTAGTGTCATTAACAGTTGCTTTGAATGGTTTTTGAATAAGGGTTGCATTACGCAAAGTAAGGCTTTGTGCTGCTACAGTATGAATGTTTGCTGCAGCACCACCGCTTATTGTAGAACCTTCAACAACAAGATTTCCTGATCTTAGGAATATCGCTGCACGGCCGCCGTGAACATAAGAATTTATAATATTGCTGTTACCGTCTACCATTACAGCACTTCTAACATTACCACGAGCATCGTTTGAAGAATCACTAGGTACAGCTGTATTATCGTTACTTCTAATCTGGTTGTTATAAATAATTGAATATGAGAAGTTAGGACAAATAACCTGAACATTATCAAGTGTTCCGTTTTTCAATACAACAAATCCTGCATTCATTGCATCGTACATTATATCGCTCTTAGATTCCATTTTAAAGCCGTTACCGTACAAGGTATAGCCGTTAGAAACCTCAAGTGTGCCGAAAGTTACATCTTTAAGTAAAACTACGTTATTACTCTTAGCACTTGCAGCAGAAGTTGCGTTTGTAGCCTCGACAACCTCTAATTCAAGAACTGTTGGTACACATTCTTGTACAATAGTAACCTTTACAAAGCCTGTGCCATTGAACTTTAATGTAGCATTAGCCCAGTTAGATGCATTTGCAGTATATGTACCTGATACATCCGATGCAGAATCTACCGCCTCAATAGTAACAGAAATATTTGCAGAATCTATTGTATGGTCACAAGCTTTCTCGAACAATGTACCCAAGGTTACAGTATTTGCATTACCTACACGATAGGTGTATGCATCTGTATTCGGGAACTTAATGCCGAATTTCTGCTCGTTGCAAACCTCTTTAACAACAAAGGTAAGAGTTGTAGGATTAGAATCCTCGCTTATAGTAACAGTTACATTACCGGGTGCGGTGAATGCCACAGTACCCTCTGCCCAGCTATCGCTGTTAGCAGTATAAGTAACTAAATCTTCAGGAGTAAATTGAGCAACAACATTACTTGAGTCTATCTCAACACCGTCAACAACGCCGAATAAATCACCTAATTTAATTGTATCTGTCTCTTTTACAGTATAATCGCTAGCAACCTTAGCTGTAAACTTATCTATCTTAACAACATTAACATTAACTGTTGTAGAGTGACTATATTCATGAATAGATACTGTAGCAGTACCCTCACCTATAAAGGTTATAGCTCCAGCAGACCAATCTTCTGTATTTTCAACAAAATTATATGTAACACCTTCAGAAGTCTCAACAACTACACGAACCTTTGCAGAATCTACTGAGAAGCCCTCACCTACTGCAAATAACTCGCCAAGTGTTACAGTTTCTTTGTTGACAGCGGTGTAGGTAGTGTCAACCAAGCTATCAAACTTAGAAGTATCTACATAACTTATAACTGCTTTTTTCATTCTTACAAGATCTAAAACAGTTATAACACCGTCTTTATCAATATCTGTGATGTCATCGGTGTCTTCATTAAATAATGCCTTTCTAATAGTTGTCAAATCTAATGCATTTACTGCAGAATCACCGTTAATATCCTCCACAAAAAAGACATTAGGATCTGCCGCAACAGCAAAAGACGGTGCTATGCATAACATTACGCATATTAAAATTGCTACTATACCATGTAGAAAAATTTTTTTACATGAACTCATTTCAAATTCTTCCCTTCTATTATATTTTCGGCATATTTTAGCTATCAAAGAACATAAAGCTTTTTTATATTCTTTGATAGCCACCCTCACCTCTCTCGAAGTGAGGGGGACCATATTAAAAACAATTAGTTGAATATGTAATTAATTGTTTCTACGTTTACAAAATCTGTTTCGTCTTCAGGATTTGTAAGTCTTAACATTACAGTGAAGGTAGCACCAGAAAGTGCATTGTTAACGTCGCCTACACCGCAAGTAAAGGTACGAACATTCTGAACAACGTCAAGATATGTCCAAGGATTGTTGGTAACGCTACCAAGCAATGCAATTTCAGTATTTGCAGCAGGTGTGAAGTCACCATTGTGGAAGCCTACCCAACCGTAAGAACCGTAGTTACCGCCAAGGAAGAGCTCGTTTTCGCCAAGATCCTTATCGAGTACTACATAGAAATCGCAGTACCAGTTAGCATAAGGATTATTTAAAGCCTCTTCAAAAGTTTCTGCACAAGTAAATGTGTAAGCCTTTTCAAGATTTGCTTCAAGACCGGCTGTTGGAGCCCATGAGCCGTAGCTTTCCCACTCAAGAGCTACATTTTCAAAGTTAGGTGCATTTACAACATCAGCACCGGGTAATTCGCTATTTTCATCAACTACAGGAGGAACATATTCAGATTCAGCATCATAAACGATGGTGAATGGGCTGAATGTAGTAGTTTCGAATGTTACCCAACCGGTAATTGGATTATATGTGCAAGCGATTTCTTCATCATAGTGATAAAGCTTTACAGTTGCAGGATCATAACCAGAACCGAGATAAAGCTGAACCTTTATAGCTTCGGTGTTGTTATCCTTAAGACCTTCAACGGTAACATCGTAAGAAAGCTTATCCTGAGCAGCAGTGATTTGAATGTCGCCATTGTAAACTGTCTTTTCAATGTGCATAGATACATGGTTGTTAGCATCGAAAGCAGCAGCAGGAACTATAGCAGTACCAACCTTAACGCCTTCGTCAGCAACGGTGATTTCAACAGCAGATTCGCCAGCAGCTATGCTACCGAAACCTGTACCTGCATATTCTGCATTTTCATCATAGGTAGCACCAAAGCTATCCTGCTCGCCCATAGCCTGAGTAGCAGTTACAGTGATTGCAATACCTTCCATTGTTAAGCCCTGGTAATCGTTACCGGCTGTTTCGTCCATATGACCTGTAATAGCAAAAGGACCAACTACTGCACCTGGCTCAAGTGCATATTCGTTAAGGAACTGAGCACCAGACTCAAAACCTTTAAGCATATCAAATTGACCGCTTAAAAGCATACCGAATGAACCTACAAAGAATTCAAAGTTGCTAGCATCTGCCATAGCAGTAAAGTCGATTACATCGAGTAACTGTGTATCGCCCTTAGCGCCAGATACATCCATCTTAAACTTGAGCTTAAGATTACCATCGTTCTTAATATAGAACTCTTCTGTGTTGTATGTACAACCAGGTTCCCAAAGAATATTTGCATTACCATCGAATGCTACGAAATCAAGAGTTGTACCCTCGAGTGAGTTGCCGGAAGCATCTACGATATCAACCTTAAGATTACCGGACTGAATTGTGTTTACGCCTGTAGTAACAGAATCTGTAAACCATGCGTAAGTTGTTCCAATAAGCATACAAACACATAAAACAAGTGCTAATACGCTGGAAACTAGAGCGCGCTTAGTTGTTTTGTTAGACATAACTATTTTCTCCTTTAAATTTTTAGCTTGAAATAAATTACAAGCATTTTTAATAAATTAATTATTCACCGTAAGCTTCGCCGGCTGCCCAGCCAACATTATCAAATGCAGCAACTGCATTTGTGCCAGTATTATCAGCCTGAAGCGCTTCAGCCTTAATAGAAACATTGAACTCATTGTTAATGCCTGCCATATCCTGCTGGGTGAAAACAGTAGGAATATTCACCGCTGTAAATACCTGTGCCGGAGTGCTATTTGGTGTTAACTTTTTATTGTAGTATAAGTACCATACTGCCTTATCATTTGAAACAGCAGCTGTATCTGCAACCAAAAGCCAATCTTCTGTAGCGGTGGCAACATCAGCAGCTAACCCATAGGTGCTACCTGTAAATAAATCTTTAAACTTTAAAGAACCACCTGCAGCAGCCCAACCTTGTGCTTTGTCAAGTGTAACTGCAACACGAATCCACTGGTCATAATCACCAGTATTTTTAACGCTAGGATCTTTAGAAATTACATCGCCAGGTAACACGCCATAATATGTATTACCTTCAGACTCGGGTGTACCTGTAACAGGGTCTTTTTCTAAAACTTCTACTGAAAATTCAGGTGTTTGGTTAGGGTCATCACTATTTGCTACTTTAAATGTATTAACTATTTCATTAGAAGCGTTAAACCATGCTAAAGTACCAAAAGAAAGTATTGCCACCAAACATACTACGAGTGAAACGGCTAAAACCTTTTTCTTGTTCATACTCAAATTGTCTTCTCCTTTCTGCAAAATTTCCTTCAAACTCATGGTTACCGGAATTCCATCGCAACCGTGAACTCAAGAATACGCTACTATGAAAAGATATAAAATTGCATGCCAATACCATTTTCACAGTAATCAAAACACACATATATGGATATATGTGCTTTGATTACTGCCCTTTTACTGAGATAAAAGGATAGTAATTTATTCTAAACCTCTTCAGGTTCTTCATCATTGTCTTTTTTCTTCACTATAAAATCAGGCAAAAAAACAGCAACTATTAATATTACACCGCCTATAAGCGTTATGTAAATACCGGGTGGATTCTGTATGAAATCAGAAACATATCCTAAAAGCGGAATACTAAATTTAGGAACACCTATAACATTATTAAAATGAATCGGCGAAGCGTCTGCTGTTTCGTTAGCGTCCCCCTTTGTGTAAAACAACTGATTTTCAGAATCAATCTCTATTACACGGTGGGTGGCTACCGCCAAATCTTCATTCAATACAAAGGTTATAGTATCGCCCACTTTTATGCTGTTAGCATCAACAGATTTTACATAAATTAAGTCACCCACGCTGTATTTTGGTTCCATACTTCCGGAAATTACATTAAAAACCTTAAACCCAAGTAATCTTGAACCCATTAAAAGCACAGCGCATAGCACAATTAATATTACAAAAACAGTTGATATACTATTCCAAATTTTTTTTGTGGTTTTGTTAATCATAATAAAACCTACTCTTATATAAATTAATCATCTGTAATAATATCGGTTACAGAAAATCCTTTATCTTTGCTTACAACCTCTGGCTTAGTGGTTTCAAGCTGAGATTTAAGTGCTTTAAGCTCTTCAAGCATTTTAGCGTTTTGCTCACGTTCTGCTTCAAGTCTTGCTTTTTCTTCCTGTAATACCTCAAACTGCTCGTTTTTATATTTGCGGAATAAGTTTATACAATTTATTACTTGATATACTATTAATATTACAAAAGGCACAAAAATGCATACCAAATATCCTTGCGGGGTTTTTAAAAACTGGAAGAAATAACCCAAGCCTTTTATCTTTCTTTGGTACTTACCCATTATAAAAGGATATGTAACTATAGTTTCATCATCCTTATCAGTAGTAGTACCGTATGTTATAAAGCCGGGATTACCCTGAGCATCTCTTGTATATTTTCTGATTTTATGGGTAACAGTTTCACCGAAATTAGATGAATTCTGTGAAACATAAGTAATTATATCGCCCTGTTTGAGCGAGGCCTTATTTTCAACCTCTTTTACAATAATTAAATCGCCTGCATCAAAATCAGTTTTACTCATTGAATCAGATGTAACTATGTAAAACTTATAACCCAAAACACTTCTATCATTACGGTCAAAAGTCACTACAGAGAAAACGGTAAATATCATCATAAATACCGCAACAGCCACAACCAGCCAAACTAAAATATTTTTAATTAATTTTAAGGTCTTCACTTTTTTCCTCCCACATTAACTTTAAAGCAATAAATATTGCCCGTACATATTATAAAGATTGTAGTTAGTCAAAACGCTAAAAAGCATTTCGAAAAGCCTCTTGATAAGTGGCTTTAAACAATATTGTTTAGCTATGTCTATTCCATTATATTATATATCACACGACAATATTGTCGAAATATGCAAACCGGGTATATTTTCCCATTTACACACTTAATCTATTCTACAATATTATAACTCTACTTCCACTTATAAGTCAAGTATATATCTCTATACATTTTGCACAAAATATTAATGAATTATAGACGCATATATGAACTAGTGAGTTTTCAATATGAATGTGCGGAATACTATTATGTTATAATGATTTTGTTTTGTCGAAACAACAGTATTTTGCAGTTGTTTCGACATCAAATGTACCATTTGACGGCAAATTTATTCTGAAATTTGCCGCAAAATCATTGCAATGGTTATTTCATAAAACTTTGTGCAGTTTTATGATGCCGATAAATCCGGTTTTGGGAGCGCCTTTACTGCTTTGACAAATG
>JAZREW010000095.1:0-3941 GCA_045661005.1 Acutalibacteraceae bacterium
TGTCTTACTTGTATTTCACCTTTAAGCATTATCATTGAGCCTTTGCCGAAATATTTTGAAACAAACTCTGCCGTATTTCGCCAAGCAACAATATCTATAAAGGCGGTTTTTTTGTTCTCCCCATAGCCTGTATCGGTTGCAATAGTAAAACTGCATACTGAAACTCCGTTTTGCGTTGTTTTTAACTCAACATCGGCAGTAAGTCTGCCCTGTAAAACTGCTAAATTTAACATTTTCAAAACTCCTTATAAATAATTTTTTCCAAAGATTTTTCTAAATTCGTCTTTGCTCCAACCGTAGTAAAGCATTGCGGCCTCTTGTGCTTCTGCTTTAAGTTTCAGAGCATTCTCTCTGTTATGGTGTACACCGTGTGGCGGTTCATTATGGCAGTTATGACAAAGCCAAACTTTTAAGCCGTGTTTTTCGCTTATTTTTCTGTTTGGATTACCATTAAAAATGTGATGTTCCTCTAGCCAATTATGGCAACCGCAGATATAACACTTCTTTTCATCTTGCATTATGCTTTTCGCCACGAATTACACCTCTTTCAAAATAATCTAAGTTGCGACATTTCTAATTTCAAACGCTCATTAGCTAAATTAAAATAATGTTTGTCAAGTTCAAAACCAATAAAATCAAAGCCGCCCATATAACAGGCCACAAGACTTGAAGCGCTGCCAGCGTGGGTATCAAGGATTTTATCGCCCTCTTTTGCATATCGCCCTAATATCCAAGAATAAAGGGCAACTGGCTTTTGTGTTGGGTGTATTCTAATTTCTTTGTTTTTCATATCACCTTGTAACATTCCAGCCCATCTAAAAGTAAATTTGCGTACTGCAGAATTAAAAGAAGTCCAAGCTAATTCACAATCGGCAAAATCGTTATCACCGTTCAATTTATCCCATACAAGCCAACAGCTGCTATCTTTAGAAAATTTTGTTATAAAATGGTTTGCCCCAAAAATAATTTGATTTTTAGACACTCTAAAAAGTTCTTCAAAATAGGCTTGGCTTGGCGGTTCAATGTCACCCCCCGCAAAAGATTTATATTTTTTGGCTATTGCTTTGTTACCTCGGCTGTGGTTTTTTTCGCCATTTTCCCCAATCCCATAGGGTGGGTCAACAATAGCTAAATCAAAATATTTGTCGGGAAATTGTTTCATACCGTCCATACAATCCATATTGTAAAGTTTATTTAATTCAAGCATTTACTCACTCTCCCATAAACTCAACATTTCTGCGATTTTGTCCGGGGTTTCGGTTTGTATTCCCAAATCCTTTGCCTCGGTTACAATACCCTCAATAAAAATGCTCATTTCCTCGGTATTGTAATGACTTGAACCAACCCAAAAGCGAAAATATTTTGCGTTTTCCTCGTCGGGTAGTTTTTCGTGTTCCTCGCAGTATTTATTTGTTCGCTTGAAATGGTCTATAAATTTGTGTGGGATTTTAACAACCGCACCTTGTCCGTACCGCTTTAGCATCATTAAATAAACAGCATCTTTGCTTATGCGTAGTACATCAGCAATCTTGCCTATAAGCACCCAACAATAAGCATTTGAATTTAAACTCCGTTTTTCTCGGTGTTTGGTAATCTTAAAATCTAGTTTTTCTTCAAGGTGCAGTTCGTCATAACAATTAAGAGCCTGTTGTTTTTGCTCAATTTGCAAGGTTAAAAGTGCCTTGCCTGTTTGGTAGTCAACCGATACACCTTGTATAGTTCCGTTTAGCTCATACATCACATATCACCTTCACCATACATATCGCCATAACAAACATCACATAAGCCATCATCTTCAAGCTCTGCAAAATACTCACCGCATCTTGAACATTGCTTCGCTTCGCTTATTGATGTATCATCACAACAAGGGCAAACTGCAAATTCTTCTACTGCATACCCCATACCATACGGATGATGTTCTTTATAAATTTTAGGCTCGTCAAAAACCTCACCGCATTTTTCGCATATAAACATTTGGCAATACTCCTTTAACTAAACAATCTCTTAAAATCAAATGCTTCGGCAGATATATTCCGTTAACCCATTTTTCGTCATAGGCAATATCGAAAATTTTTCGCCTTCTAGGGTCAATCGGTCTTAAAAAATTCTCATAATCTTCGGGCAATAATTGATAAACAACTATCTTTGTTTTCCTAAATCCCGAACCGAACATCTGCACCTGCGTTTGATTTATATACTTTTTAGGCATTTTAAAAGTGTTTATATCCTCTTTGGTGGTCTTGCACTCAATGTTTATATCCTCGGTGTTAGCATCAAGGTTTACACGGAGCCGTAATTCCTCGTTAATAAACTGTTTGTCAAACTCCAAAGGAATACCCAAACTTTCTAAAATCCTATGCTCAAAGTGAGTTCCTGCAAGTGTGTACACGTTGCTAAAATGTTGTTGGTTTACATCTAACTTTTGTAGCCACCATTTAAGCCACGTTTCTGTTTTCCAATTTCCTATAACATAGGAGCAATCTGAGGCTCCTAAATAATAACTACGGTCTTGACTTGAAATCATTTAACCACCTTCCTATTGGGCGAGTTAAAGCCTGTTCTATACTCATTCCACTTTGCAATCGACCTTGCAAAGTGCGATAGTTTATATTTAGTTTCTTGCTCCACTCCATTAGTGTTTTTGTTTCACCTTTATATGTGATGAAATGATTATTTGACCTATTATTGGCTTGAGTATAAATATCTGCCCAACGGCAATTATCGGGGCAATAATCACCATCAATATTTTTGCGGTCAATGGTTAAATTATCTTTATACCCATTTGCTAAAGACCAATCAAAAAAATTCTGAAAATCGTGCCACTCTTCACAAACTTTTATTCCTCTGCCACCATAACGGTCAAATCGTTTGTTTTGACTTTGGTAGCACCGCCTTTTCATATCAAACCAAATGTTATAAATTCTGTGATGCGATGGATTATAACAATTAAATCCGTTTGTATATCTGCTCCACTGACTTGCTATCATTGTCCGTTTAATTTCCTTTCAAAGCGGTCAAGCATATCAAAGTAAGTGAAATATGCCTTAACTTCGTCCTCGGTCATTTCAAGCCACCCGGCGATTTCCTTTGTTGACATTTTCTCTTTAAGCTTTTTGGTATAGGCTTCTTGGCATCGTTGCTTAATAACAAATATCGAATGTTTGGATTTTTCAAGTTCTTCGGCATCTGTTCCCTCGTCAACATCTTCGCCTGTTGATACCTTGTAGGCTTTCATAAGGGCATATTTGTCGGCATAGGTCATTGCCTTTCCGCTCCCCTTGTCTTGGCTATCAATACCCTCTGAAAAAGATGTAGTTTCAACAAATTCTTCGGGTTTGTCAACGTTCACAAATCGGTAAACTGTTTTAATTCGGGTCATATATGTAGTTTTGGGTGTTACCTTCTTGTTGCCCTTGGTATCTTCATAAACCGATTCGCTTTGAATGGTGTTGCTTTCCAAAACCTCTCTTGATACCGGGTAACTGTAAACACCGTATTTTTCTTCCAAAGGCTTAACCGCATCAATAATGTTTCGCTCTGAAACAGCCTTGTATGAAGATGTGCTTGTAGTCTTAACAGTTAATTCTTTTTCAACTGTTTTAAGTTCTGCGGTGATGGCCGCCATTCGTTGATATATATTCATTGTTTTAATTTCCATCTTCTTTTACCTCACTTTTTCTTTCATAAGTAATTCCCACTTTTAAATTATCGCCATTGCGAAGTTCCAATGTTGCGTAAGCATCGCCACTATACCCACCAAGCCCAATTACTTTGCCATCGCTAAACATTTCACCCTGTACATATTGCAGAAGTTCTAATAAAATTTCATATTCATTCATAGTTTTTTACCTCGTTTTCATATTTTCTAATTCGTTTTTCAAAAACTGCTCTCTTGCTCTAAGTCTTGTACACTCTTTTACAAGTGCGTTGTTATCCTGTTT
>JAZREW010000096.1:0-3659 GCA_045661005.1 Acutalibacteraceae bacterium
ACTTCCAAGGTCACTCTGACGCTATTCGCAGAATAGATGGTGTTTTGGATGCTAAGCAGTATACAATTCCTGTTGAAGAAGCATTAGATGCTGTAAGAAGCGGTAGTTGCCCTGAGCTTAGTACCCGCCAAAAGCATATACGTGAATGCTTTGTAGTAGCTGAAGATGGTGCAGACAAGCAGAGAATTGAAAAAGAAATTAAAGAAATGCCCAATTATTTTGCTGATTATAACACAATAGTTCACTTTATTACAAAAGAAGAATTAGACCGTGACCATAGCGGAATACCACATGGCGGATTTGTTATAAGAACGGGCAAAACAGGCGCTAAGCTTGAAAACAATCACGTGATAGAATACAGCTTAAAGCTTGATTCTAATCCTGAGTTTACCGCTAGCGTAATAGTAGCCTTTGCCAGAGCTGCACACAGACTTAATATTGAGGGTAATGTCGGTTGCAAAACAGTATTTGATATACCGCCTGCATATTTAAGCCCTAAATCTTATGATGAGTTAATAAAGAATTTACTTTAATTTATATAAACCTCTTGAAATGCAACTGTGTTTCAAGAGGTTTTCTTTATTTATTCGTATTGTGCTAAATTTTTGAATTCTGCTACATTATCCGCTATTTGAGCGAAAATTTCACTGCAAGATAAATTTTGGCGTAAAGTGTTTTCAGAAAAAACCACAACTACGTACTGTGGATTTTGAGCAGGTAAAAATCCACAAAACCAACCTTCACATATTTCAATGCCGTTTTCGTATTTGCCTGTTTGTGCAGTAGCGGTTTTGCCCGCCGCAGTTACGGTTTTAGGTTGTGCGGATTTGCCAGTACCTTCGGTTAAAACGGTTTGCAGATACATTTTTATCTTGTTTGCGGTTTCCGGTTTCATAACACGGGTTGGGTTACCGATGTCGTATTCTATGAATTTTCCGTTTTGTAAAGTTCCCTCTATAACAGATGGTACATAGTATAATCCGTTTGCCGCAATGGCACAGTAAAGGGTTAAAATAGAAGTAGGGGAAAGCAACAACTCGCCTTGGCCAATACTAAAGTTTGCAAGTTGCGCTATGTTTCCGAGTGTTTCGGTGGTGGGCAGCGAGCCTTTAGCGGTATAGATGCCGTCGCATAGCTTTAAGGCTTTTCCAAATCTTAAAGAGCTTGCAGTATTATATATTTTTTCTTTGCCTATTTTAAAAGCATAGTTATAAAAAAATGTATTACAACTGTTTGCAATAGCAGTATTAATGTTTAGTATACCGTGACCTTCACGTTTATGGCACTTGAAAAAACGGTCTATTATTTCACAGCTGCCTGTGCATTCATAATAAAAGTCCTTTGCATTATCTTCTAATCCTGCTATAGCTACACACGGTTTAAAAACTGAACCTACATTGTAGGCGTTTATGGCTCTGTTTAAAAGTGGGGAATCGGGAGCGGTAAGGTATTTTTCTATTTCTTCGCTGTTAAAAGTAGGGCGGCTTACGCTGGCTCGTATTTTACCGCTATTAGCATCTGCTATTACAATTGCACCTGTTTCTATGTTTTGGGCGGCATTTTCGGCAATGGCTTGTATATTGGCATCAAGCGTAGTTACTACACCGTTTGATAATATACTGTTATCGTTTTCTATTACAGGGGATACGCCCTCAAGTATTTTACCTTTGCCGTTGCATTCGTATAAAACAGAAATCTCTTTTTCGGAATACAGAATATTATTATAAGCGGCAGATATACCTGAAACACCGTTTAAATCCTTGTCGGTATATCCTAAAAGATGTATGGCGGGTATTTCTGCATTATCAGTAGCAAAAACTTCGGTACAAACAATGCCATCGCATTCTATTTTTTCGGGTACCTCGCACAAAACAGGTTTGCCGTTTTTTAATTGTTCAAGAACTTCGTTTTTCTCTTTTCCTTTTAAAACATTGCTAATGGCGGTTACGGCACGTGGCGTTGGTGAAATTGCCGCTATTATTTTTTTGCAGTTGTTTGTAAGGGGAGCCATATTACAATCAAAAATAGTTCCTCTTTGCTTGCCTGCAGTAATTCTTAAATGGTTAGCAGACAATTGTGCCTGTGAATATTTAGTAGTTGCGGTAACTGCAACTCGCAAAATGCAACTTAAAAATAACAACATACTCACAAAAAAGCAGAGTGCAGTTCTGCGAGAAAATATCTTCCAAAATAAAGTATTATCGTTCAAAAAAATCCCTCCAAACTTAAGTTTTAACGTTTGAAGGGATTTTAATTCATTATTTATTTGTATTGTATGTCTGAATAATGGTCTACATTAAAGCTAACATCGCTAAACTTTTCTTTTAGCTTTTGGCAAAGCGGTTCTAACACAATATCCTCGGTATTAAAATGTCCCGCATCGAAAATAGAAACATTATTATCCGCCGCAAGCAAAAATTCATGATGCTTAATGTCTGCAGTAACTAATGCATCAAAGCCGCCATTTATAGCTTCCTTTAAAAATTCACCGCCACTACCCGAGCAAACAAGAACATTTTTTATCGGCTTGCCGCCATCAACGTACTTTACACTTCCGCCAAGCTTGTGCTTCATTTTCTCTGCAAATTCTGTGGCTGAAATTTCGGTATGTGTACCGCTTTTTAAAATAAACCCGTCTTGAGCGGTAACAGGTTGTATGTTTCTAAGCTCTAACTCGTTACACAAGCAGTCATTAACACCGCCGTCACCCATATCAAGATTTGTATGCATTGAAATTACTGCTATATTATTTCTTATAAGCTCGTAAACAATACTGCCTGCCAACACATTTTTAAGGGGACTGAAAATTACAGGATGATGTGTGATAATAAGCTCACACCCCGTATCAGCTGCTTTTTTAACGGTGTTAAGTGTGCAGTCAAGCGAAACAAAAGCTTTTGAAACAACCATGTTTGGGTCACCTACAAGAAGACCCGGATTATCAAAATCGCAAGCGGTATCAATAGGGTAAAGACCGTTTAAATATTCAAAAATATTTTGTACAGTCATAAATTAAGCCTTCTTTGCAAAAGAATCTTTAAGTGCTACTGTGCGGTTGAATACTATCTTGTCATCTGCAGAATCGCTATCAACCGAGAAATAACCTTGGCGCATAAACTGGAATGTATTGCCAACCTTAACATCCTTTAAAGATGCATCTAACTTACAGCCCTGTAAAACGGTGAGTGATTCGGGGTTTAGGTTATCAGCAAAAGAAGATACACCCTCTTCATCACTTGGGTTTGGTACATTGAAAAGACGCTCGTAAAGACGTACTTCAGCATCTATACAGTTTTCAGCACTTACCCAATGCAAAGTGCCCTTAACCTTTCTGCCATCAGGTGTTTCACCGCCAAAGCTTTCGGGATCGTAGGTACAATGAACCACTGTAATATTACCATCCTCATCGGTTTCGTGTGATGCATATTTAACATAATAAGCGCTCTTCAGGCGAACCTCTTTTTGAGGGCAAAGGCGGAAATATTTTCCGGGAGGATCAAGCATAAAGTCATCCTGCTCAATGAATATCTCACGAGAGAAAGTAACGCTCTTTGTTCCCTTTTCGGGCTTATTGGGATTAACCTCAACGGTTATCTCCTCGGTTTGTCCCTCGGGGTAATTGTCTATAACTATCTTCAGCGGGCGCAGAACCGCCATAG
>JAZREW010000097.1:0-3404 GCA_045661005.1 Acutalibacteraceae bacterium
AGCCTATTCCCGAACTGTCTAATATGCCTTCAAAGACCATTGAGGCAGAACCAAAGGTAAAAATTAAGGATACCAAAGAACGTATTTATCATAAGTATGTTGATATTGAGGAAAATGAAAAGGGAACACCTACCTCAATTAAATTTAAAAATACCGATAACTTTAATTTCGGTTTCGATGTAATTGATGCTATTGCTGATAAAGAACCTGACAGAAGGGCAATGGTACATATTTCTAAAGACGGTACAGAACGTACATTTACATTTAAAGATATTAAAAAGGCATCTAATCAATGTGCTAACTACTTTAAGTCTTTAGGAATTAAAAAGGGCGACCGTGTTATGCTCGTTCTTAAACGTCATTATCAGTTCTGGTTCTCAATTTTAGCTCTTAACAAATTGGGCGCTATTGCAATTCCTGCTACAAACCAACTTGTTGAGCATGATTTTGATTACCGTTTTAAATCAGCAGATATTTCAACAATTATTTGTACTGCTGACGGTGATACTGCAAATCAGGTTGATATTGCGGCTAAGAATAATCCTCAGTTAGTTAATAAGCTTATTGTAAACGGCAGTAAAGATGGTTGGCGTAGCTTTGATGATGAGTACAGCCTTTACAGCACTCATTTTAACCGCACAGACGATACTGCTTGCGGCGATGATTTGATGCTAATGTACTTTACTTCAGGTACAAGCGGTTATCCCAAAATTGCAGCACATAGCTATAAATACCCACTTGGTCATTTCCACACAGCTAAGTATTGGCATTGTGTTGAGCCTGACGGTTTGCACTTTACAATTTCAGATACTGGTTGGGCGAAAGCTACTTGGGGCAAAATATATGGTCAATGGCTTTGCGAGGCCGGCATTTTTGTGTATGACTTTGACCGTTTTGATGCGGCAGAGATATTACCTATGTTTGCTAAACATAATATCACTACATTCTGTGCACCGCCAACCATGCTTAGAATGCTTATCAAACAGGATATTAGTCAATATGATTTATCATCCGTTAAACATATGACAACTGCAGGTGAAGCTCTTAATCCTGAGGTTTATCGTCAGTTTGAAAAGATTACAGGTCTTCAAATCTTAGAGGGATTTGGTCAGACCGAAAGTACCATGATTATAGGTAATATGACGAGTGCTTCACATAGAATTGGTTCTATGGGTAAACCTGCTCCTATTTACGATGTACATATTGTTGATGCTGACGGTAACGACGTTCCTGTAGGTGAAACCGGCGAAATTGTTATTAATATTGAAAACGGTTTGCCTTGCGGTCTTGCAAAATGCTATTACGGCGATGAAGAAAAAACCGCAAAAACTTGGGACGGTAAGTATTACCACACCGGTGACACCGCTTGGATGGATGAAGACGGTTTCTATTGGTACGTTGGCAGAGTGGATGATGTTATTAAATCTTCAGGTTACCGTATAGGACCTTTCGAGATTGAAAGTGTTATTATGGAATTACCTTATGTTCTTGAATGTGGCGTTTCTGCCGCACCTGATGAGGTAAGAGGTCAGGTTGTTAAGGCTAGCATTGTGCTTGTAAATGGCACCGAACCTACCGAGGAATTAAAGAAAGAAATTCAAACCTATGTTAAGGAAAAAACTGCGCCGTATAAATATCCACGTATAGTTGTGTTTAAGGATAGCTTACCAAAAACAACAAGTGGCAAAATACAGCGTAACAAACTATAAGAATTATGGAATTTAAAAGATTAACCTTGCTTTGCGGTCATTACGGTAGTGGTAAAACAAACGTAGCGCTTAATATAGCGTATAATCTTAAAGAAAATGGTGAGGATGTAGCAATAGCCGATTTGGATATTGTAAACCCTTATTTCAGAACTAAGGATAGCGCTTTGGAGCTTAACGAAAAGGGAATAGAGCTAATTTGTTCGGAATATGCCGGTTCGAATGTTGATATTCCCGCAATGCCACAGGAGATGTATTCTCTAACACACAATAAAAAACGCAAAGCAGTAATAGATGTTGGCGGTGATGATCGTGGTGCTTTAGCGCTAGGCAGACTATCACCTGAAATTATTGCTGAAAACGATTACGAATGTCTGCTTGTAATAAATAAGTTCAGACCTTTAACTCCGGATGCTTTATCAACTGTTGAAGTGATGAAAGAAATTGAAGTAGCCGGCAAAATTAAATTCACAGGACTGATTAACAATTCTAATTTAGGTGAAGAAACTACCGCTGAGAATGTTTTGAATTCCTTGAATTATGCAAAAGAGGTATCAGAAATCACCGGATTACCCATAAAATGTACCTCTGTTAATGAAAAGCTTTTTAACGAGCTTGATGGTAAAGTGGAAAATCTTCTTCCCATAAAGCTTCAAAGGAAAATTAATTAATATAAAGGAGTGCTTTATATGGCAAAGCTAACTTTTAAGACTGACTTGTGCAAAGGCTGTGGGTTGTGCGTAAACGTGTGTCCCAAAAAAGTTCTTGCATTAGCTACTGACAAAATTAACAAAAAGGGTCACCATCCCGTAGAAGCTGTTAACGAGGCTGATTGTATTGCCTGTGCTTTCTGCGCTACTATGTGTCCCGATTGTATTATAACGGTAGAAAGGTAAGGTGTTTTAAATGGCAGATAAAGTATTAATGAAAGGTAATGAAGCTATTGCAGAGGCTGCTATTATTGCCGGCTGTAAGCATTACTTTGGTTACCCAATTACACCTCAAACTGAAATCGCTGCTTATATGGCAAAGAAAATGCCTAAAATTGGCGGTTGCTTCTTACAGGCAGAAAGTGAAATTGCCGCTATTAATATGGTATACGGTGTAGCCTCAACAGGTTTACGTGTTATGACCTCTTCTTCAAGCCCTGGTATATCTTTAAAGGGTGAGGGTCTTTCATATTTAGCTGGTGCAGATTTACCTTCTCTTATTGTTAACGTACAGCGTGGTGGTCCAGGTCTTGGCGGTATTCAACCCTCACAGTCTGACTATTTTCAGGCTACTAAAGGTGGCGCTCACGGTGACTTCCACATGATAGTTTTAGCTCCTGCGTCTGTTCAGGAAATGGCTGACCTTACTGTAAAAGGTTTTGATTTGGCTGATAAGTACCGTATGACATCTATGATTTTGGCTGACGGTACAATGGGTCAGATGATGGAACCTGTTTCTCTAGATTACGATATTGCTCCAGCAGTTGAAAAGCCTTGGGCTACAACAGGTACAAAAATGGAAAGAGAGCATAATATTGTTAACTCACTTTTCTTGTCACCCGAAAAGCTTGAAGAAGTAAACTTTGAGCGTTATGAACGTTATAAGTTGATTGAAGAAAACGAAGTAATGTATGAAGAATATTTGATGGACGACGCCGAAATTTGTATCGCTGCTTTCGGTATTGCAGCTCGTGTTGCTAAAAACGCT
>JAZREW010000098.1:0-4391 GCA_045661005.1 Acutalibacteraceae bacterium
CAAAGATTAGGTAAAAAATTCTCTATATCAATATCTCTCAGCATATATGTAAGCTTTACCTTATCGGTAAAGTCCGTATTTTTTATTTTACTATTAGCGTTTTCAAGAAGTGATAATAATTTATTATGGTCTGTATATTCACATTCAGTTTCAAAAACCGTACAGGGTATCATTTCGGCGATTTTAGCGTTTAAAACCGCATCCTTAGCAGATTTTGAATAAGCACGCACCAAACCGCCCGTGCCAAGTAATACACCGCCAAAATAACGTGTAACCACAATAGCAACATCGGTAATCTCGCTACCGTTTATAACATCTAAAATGGGCTTTCCCGCAGTTCCATGCGGTTCACCGTCATCAGAAAAACGGCTTAAATTACCGCCCGATATTGAATATGCAAAACAATTATGTCTGGCATCCCAATACTTTGTACGCATCTCGTCTATAAAGCTCATCGCTTGTTCTTCAGTTTCAACATGACGCAATGTAGCTATAAACCTAGAACGCTTTTCTACATATTCAGCTTGTGATTCTTCAAAAACTGTTAAATACTTGCCCATAAAACACCTCTATTGCTGCATTTTTGGATAAAAAAATCGCAGTCGCACATATATGCGACTGCGGATAAAGGTTATTCTTCAATATTGAAACGCTTTTTAAATCTGTCTACGCGGCCGCCAGTGTCAACCAACTTCTGCTTACCTGTAAAAAATGGATGACATTTGGAACAAATATCCAAACGGATATTCTCTTTTGTTGAGCGTGTCTCGAATTCAGCACCGCAAGCGCATTTAACGGTAACCTTTTCATACTGCGGATGAATACCTTCTTTCATTATTGTCACCCCTTTCTAGATCGATAACATATGAATAATACCACAAACTTTTCAAAAAAGCAAGCTTTTTTTTACAAAGTTATAAAATTATTTTTTAAATAAACTTTTTTTAATATTTTCGTACACTTCAATAAGCTTAAACCGCATCACATACTTATCCTTGCTATAGGCTATTTTTGCGGATTTTTCATTAGTCACATCGTCAAGCTCTGCGTTTGTTGCCGCCGGCAAACAAACCTCAGGAAAAATAACGCACCACCAATTTTTACCTTTTCCCTCACCAACGGTTATAATTAAAGATTCATAATAACCTGCAGGCAAAGTAAAATCTTCATATTCACGTGTTTCAAAATAACTGTCTCCAATTTTAGCGGTAGCTGAATATTCAAAACCGTTTTCAAAAATTACATCTTTCGCAAGTTTCTCAAGCTTAGGCAATTCGCTCTGCGCCACCTCAATGGCCGCATGTACATCTTCTGCGCCCTCAAATATACTACCGCTCTCAGCAAGCAATCTGTCTCTTATTTCAAGCTTTAACGCCTGATCCTCTACGCTATTGGAATTTGCGATAATATGTAACCGCAAAACATTAGTGCGCAAATCATCACAAGCCAAGTTGAACTGCGCCAAAGAAACAAACAAAGCACATAATAAGCCTAAAAGCAGGGCAAAGTTAAATCGATTTTTTGCAAAAATATTTTTCATTTTCGGTATTCTCCTTTTCTCTTTCAAGGAGAATATTGCCACAATACAAAAATATTATTCAAAAATTATTGCTTTTTCACATGGTCGTGCAATATAGCATTGCAAATTTTGGGTTTTAAGTGTCTTAAAAGCTTTCACCGCATCTTTTCTTTCGTCAAAAAACGCAAACCAGGTAGGTCCGCTACCCGAAAGCGATACACCACTAGCATTTAACTGCAACATTTTTTGTTTTACAGATACATCATCCCACAACAAAGCAAACGCATTACCAAAAGCATTTGCCACAGCCTTTGCATCTTCTTTTTCTAATTGTTTTATTACATTTTCAGTATCGGCAGTTAATGTATTATTAGCGTCTAATTCTTTATACATAGCCGCAGTAGAAGGCTTTGTACCCTCTTTAACCAAAACAAACCAACCTTTATTAAACGACGGCAGCGGTGAAAGAATTTCACCAATTCCCTGCGCTCTTTGTGTTCCGCCTTTTATAAAAAACGGAACATCGGCACCAAGCTTTAACGCTAATTCTTCGAGTGTTTCATCAGTAAGGCAGGTGTTGTAAAGCTTGTTTAAAGCCATTAAAACTGCTGCTGCATCTGCGCTACCACCGCCAAGACCTGCCGCCGCAGGAATTCGCTTTTTAATATTTATTTTAGCTCCCGAATTAATGTTTGTATGTTCAAAAAACAGTTTCGCCGCCTTATAAGCTATATTGTCCTCAGGTGACACGCCGCTAATATTACACATAACCTTAATATCTTTAGCGGGTGATACTGTTACGGTATCAAACAAAGTTATAGATTGCATTACAGTATCAATAAGATGATAACCGTCTTCCCTTTTGCCCGTAATATCCAAACTTAAATTAATTTTAGCGTTTGCCTTAACCACAATTTTGCTTGTGTTAAGTATTACCACAGAAACTAAAACAAGTACAATACCTATTACACCGTAAACCGTTATACCCTCTTTAAAAATAAAGCAACCAACAAGTGTGGCAACTACAGGCTCTACCGTAGCGATAATCGGTGCTACCGAAGGTGCTACACCCTTAAGTCCCATTGTATAAAGAATATACGGAATAACCGTATTGAATACTGCCATTAAAAATACAATAAGCATTACTTGCGGCACTTCAAACACATAATTAACGGTTGCCACACTATTAATAAGAGGTATAGTGCAAACCGCCGCCGAAAGAAACACATAAAAAGTAATGGTAAGGGTTTGATACCCCTTATTCATTAATATTTTACCGAAAATCGTATACAAAGCATAACCCAAGCCTGTAAGCAAACCGAAAAATAACGCCTTGCCGCTAATTTTCTGTGCTGTGTCAAATAATCCTGATACAAGACAACACCCCACAAAAGCAACCAAGCATGCGATAATCTTATTAGATGTCATTTTTTCCTTAAAAATAATAACCGACATTATAACCACAAAAAACGGTGCTGTATACAAAAGAACAGCCGCAACCGAAAGCGATGTTAACGACATTGTAGTATAATAAGAAAAATTAAATAGTATTATACTAAAAAGTCCTGCCGAAACAAAAACCCATAAATCTTTAAGCTTTATTTTGAATAATGAGGCGTCCTTAACTAATATAATAATACCAAAAACCAAAGCAGATATAATAGCACGCCAGAACACCATCTGCATTTGTTCAAGCTTGCCCTCAAGATTGCGTATAAAAATACCCGCTATACCCCAAAACACAGCGGCAAAGAATACCGAAACCATATGTAAATTTATATGTTTACGCATACACTCACTCCTAAAAAATGAGTAACCCGCAAAGATTACTCATCAATTGAACAAAACTATATATAATCTTTCACCAAATTAATTATTAACATTATGGTGAAAACCAAAGCTTTCAGGTGTTAAACCTTCAAACCTAAAGCCCTGTGCTATAAGACCCTCTATTATAGCAGGTAAAGCCTGCACTGTGGTGGTTTTACCTGAAGCATCATGCATAAGTACACAAATAGAATCCTTGCCCTTAGCATTACTCAAAACATTGTTTATAATTTTGGTATGGCTGGGCAATGCAGAATCAGCGTCACCCGAGCTTACATTCCAATCAAAATAAGAATAACCCCTGTTTTGCACCTCTTGCGTCAAATAGGTCATAATACCGGGACAATACTGCATACTAACCTTGTTGCTTCCTCCGCCGGGAAAGCGTATTACGGTAGATTTAACACCCGTCAGCGACTCTACCACGCTTGAAATAGTATTTAAATCGGCAAAATAAGCATCTGCATTAGCGTAAATTTTTTGATAAAGATGCTCGCTACAATGAAGACCTATTGTATGTCCTTCGTCGTGTATTCTTTTGATATAATTGCCAATATCCGAAGAATTAATAACAAAAAATGTTGCTTTAACATTATAATGCTTTAAAATATCCAAAACCTCAGGGGTTCTGGGGGAAGGACCGTCATCAAACGTAAGATAGCAAATTTTATTACCGGTTGGAACCGGTACAGAGGGTTGGGCCGGTGCGGCGGAATTCACTGCAGTTTGCGCCTGATTAGCCGCCGCTTTTTTCGCCTTTAAATTTTGTATTTCTGTTTTAAGCTTACTGTTTTCTTCTTCAAGTCTTTGTTTTTCGCCTTTAATGGCTTCAAGCTCAGCCTTTATGCTTTCCTTTTCCTGTTCGCTGCCCGAAAGCTGCTCTTCAAGACCAACAATACGCTCAGTTTTTTCTTTAATATCTACCTCATTAGCCTCAATCTGAGCTTTAATTTCTTCAATGCTTTTATCCTTTTTGTAAATAGTGTAACCAGAAAAAGCAATGCCGGTAATAAGTAAAACTATAATTGAAATAAAACAAGAATTA